>CAWTZT010000081.1:0-3450 GCA_963919845.1 Thaumarchaeota archaeon CSP1-1 | reverse complement strand
TTATTCTGTTTCGAAAATGGAAGAAAAAAAGATCATAATTTTAAACAATTCTAATTATTTTTTAAAAAAATATTGAAAATAAATCTAGATATAGTTTTTTGCTACGTTTTGTTTTGTAAGGAAATAACCGACAGATCTATAAAGGATGAATATTCGGTAATATCGAGGGGAGCATGACTATAGAGGCAATAAAATGGTGGAAAGGTTTAGGCAAAGAACTTCAAGAAGATATTGAAGCCCTTGGCGAATGAAACAGCCAGATATTTTTCAAACTTTTTAATACATTTTTGAGTTTAAAGCCTCGAGTGGGCTTTGAACCCACGGCCTAACGCTTACGAGGCGTTCGCTCTACCAGGCTGAGCTATCGAGGCACACATCGGTTCTATCAGAATTTATAAAAAGCCTTTCTTGTTGGGATTCAGTGAAAGTATCTATCTCCGGCATAAGGGGAATTTTTGGGAATGATTTCACTTTAAAAGATGTTATGAGATTTTGTACCAATTTCTCAAAATTAGTGGAATCAAAAAAATGCATAGTTGCAATGGATACAAGGCCTTCATCAAAAATGATTCTTGATGCTGCAAGTGCAACTTTGATGGAGAATGGTATTGACATTTACAATTTGGGAATGGTTCCTACACCTGTAGCATTTAGAGAGTCAAGAAATTTTACTTCTGGTCTTATGATAACCTCATCTCATAATCCTTTACAATGGAATGGCTTAAAATTCATTCTCAAAGGGAGAATAATTAATGAAAAAGAGTTGAAAGTGGTTACAACTAAGCAAGAAAATTTGAAAACAAAAATTGGTTCAGAAACTAATATTCAATCAAAATATGTGGAAGAAGCGTATAACTTAATTGGAAAAAAATCAGATGCCAAGGTAACTGTAGATATTGGTGGTGGTGCAGCAAAAGATATTGCACCTAATTTATTAGAAAAAATTGGATGTAATGTTAAAACTATCAATGATGATATAAACCAGGTTTCCCGTGGACCAGATCCTACTACGGATGACTTAGATGAGCTTGTTTCAAATACTAATGAACAGGACTTGGGATTTGCTTTTGATTTAGATGGAGATCGTCTTGTAGTTGTAAAAGATGGTAAAAAACAGTCACCTGATGTTACATTAGGATTAGGCATCGTAAAAGCACTTGAGCTTGGTTATAAAAAATTTGTTTTAAGTCTGGATACAAGCATTTCAATTGAAAAATATATTACAAAAATGGGTGGAACTGTTCAAAGATCAGCAGTTGGCGAAGCAAATGTAATTGATTTAATGCTTGAGACAAAATCACAAGCTGGTGGAGAGGGGAGTAGCGGAGGATTTATTCTTCCAGAATTCAATTATTGTCGAGATGGAATTCTTACTAGTGGTTTTATCGCATCAATGCATGGCACAAAACCCATGGATGATCTGTTAAACTTTATGAAAAATTATCACCAAAAAAGAGACAAAGTAGAAATTGATTCAAAAGTTCATGACAGAGTTATAGAGAAATTATTAGATAAAATGAAAAAACAATATAATGAAATCATAACTCTTGATGGAATCAAAGCTATTATTGATGATAATAGTTGGGTACTTGTAAGAAAATCAAATACAGAAGATATTATTCGAATTTCATCTGAATCTAACGAGTTAGAAAAAACTAGAAACATTTTCCAACAAGTAAAAGATTTAGTGAAACAAAGTTATGAAGAAGTTAAATGAAGAAGATATAATTGGAATTTTTCAGAAAGAGTTAGGAAACAGTAAATTTGCATCTGAGGATGTAGAAATTTTTAGATTAAAGAAAATTCCTATCGTAGCTAAAATTGACACATTAGTTGCAAGTACAGATATTCCTACAGGAATGAAACTTCAAGAAGCTATAAGAAAAAGTGTAGTTGCTTGTGTGAGTGATTTTTCAGTAAAGGGAGTTAAACCAAGTTATGGAATCGTTTCAGTAACTATTCCAACAAAATTTTCAAAAACAAAAATTATAGAACTTGCTAACGGATTAGCAAGAGCTGCAAAAGAATTTAATTTTAAAATTTTAGGAGGGGACACAAATGAAGGAAAAGAATTAGTTATTCAAACTTGTATATTTGGAACTGCAAAAAAAATTGTACAAAGAAAAGGTGCAAAAGTTAATGAAATTATTATTACAACTGGACCTTTTGGGTATTCTTCAGCTGGCTTGAAAATTATATTAGATAAGAAAAAAGCAAATAGAAAATTTTTTCAAAAGGCAAAAAATGCAACGTTTAGACCTATTCCCAGACTAAAATTTGGACTTCAAAATAGAAGATATTTTTCGTCTTCAATGGATTCTAGTGATGGTTTAGCTATTACCCTTCATGAAATGTCAAGACAAAGTAAAAAGAAATTTGTAATAACTAAACTTCCAGCAAACTCAGATTTATTTGAGTTTGCAAAAATGAATAGAATTAATCCTATGGAACTGATTTTTTATGGTGGAGAAGAATATGAAATGGTAGCAACAGTTTCTCGAAAAAATCTAACCTTAGTTAAAAGAAATGCCTTAGTACAGAAAATCCCACTATTTGAGATAGGTTATGTTTCTAATGGAAAAGGGGTAGTGTACACAGACAAAAAGAAAATTACAAAGATCAAAAAGAAGGGTTGGTTACATTTTGAAAGTTAATGTTTTTTAAACCCTTCAAGGTTTATGATGACATTGTCCGAAAAAGAAACAAAGTTAGAAGAAATCAAGGCTGAAGCTGAAAAAATTAAGAAAGAAGTTGAAGCAAAATCAGCTGAGCAAACTAAGGATTTACTGAAATCAAAAGAGGAAATAGTTGAATCAAAACCTAAAGAGAGCAAAGACGATGTCAAAGAAAAATGGGGAGTAGCTCACATCTATAGTACTTTTAATAATACAATTATTCACATTACAGATCTTACTGGAGCAGAAACTGTTGCAATTAGTTCAGGCGGTGTTCATGTTACTGCTGACAGATACGAATCTTCACCCTTTGCTGCAATGAAGGCTGCAAAAGCAGTAGTTGAAGTTGCAATTACTAAGGGATTTACAGCGTTACACATTAGAGTAAGAGCAGTTGGAGGAGTTGGTTCAAGAGTACCAGGACCTGGTGCACAGGCATCAATTAGAGCTCTTGCGAGAGGGGGATTTAGGATTGGAAGAATAGATGATGTAACTCCAATTCCTCATGACACCACTAGAAAGAAGGGCGGAAAGAGAGGAAGAAGAGTTTAATCTTCTTCAATTAATTTTAATTTTACACCATAACCTTTGGATAAGAAAAAATCAGACATAAAATTACAAAATTTTTCATTTTGTTTTCTTCCTTTAGCTTTTTTTATCATATCTGAAAAATGTTCGTCTATTTTTGAATGAAGATTTGGTTTTACCCATAATTTAAAAAAAGTCCATCCAAATCGTGACATTGGTTTACTAAACTGAAATCCATTTTCAATTT
>CAWTZT010000080.1:0-8687 GCA_963919845.1 Thaumarchaeota archaeon CSP1-1 | reverse complement strand
TGTTCCACGTTTAGAATAAAGAGATTCTGTCAAATCATCATTTGTGAATACAAAATCAAATTTAGGTACAATTGTATCTATTGAATCAACCCAGAGTTTATGATCTTCCATATCTGGAATATAGAAAATTTGAATTCTTTTAGAAATAGATTCATCAATCGAACTTAAAATCATCTCCTTTCTTTCATTTGCCTTGAATGGATTGTTCTTACCTATGGGTTTATTTGAACTACCTATTCCAATCCATAATTGTTCAACTTTCGATAGAGCAAAACGAAGAGCATCTAGATGTCCTAAATGAAATGGTTGAAATCTTCCAATTAAAAGTCCATTCATAAGACAATTTAAAATAATTTCTTTAAAAACTATTTAGTTTCATATTCCTACATTCAATAATGCAGCAAGGAACAAGACAACTATAGAAAGTACAACTATTACCTCACCAAGTATTATAATTTTTTTTCTAAGTATTTGTATTTGTTTTTCAGTCAGTTGTTTTGAAATAATTTTTTCCTCTACATCTTTTCTTATTATTCTAATATGAATAATGTATGCTATTATTATTGCAATAACCAAAATTATCTTAATAGTTAATATGTTTCCATAGTTTGTTGAAAACAACATTTCATAATTATTAAAAAATGAAACTGAATTATAAATTCCAGTTACAATTAGAATTATCAAAGATGGGATGGCAATTTTATTAAATTTTCTTCCAACTTTGATCATTATTTGTAATCTTTCTTCTAGCGAAAAAGACATTGTTTTTAGAATTGGAGCAAGTACTGCTCCAATGAATAATGAACCACCTACCCAAATTGCTGCAGTAGTAAGATGAATCCAAGTTAGTAAAGCTTGTTCAATTGCCATTTATGAACAAGTTCTAACTTCAAATATTATCTATTTGATCTTGACAAGGTTTTTTAGTTGAACGGTACGTTTAGAATCGCTTGTCTAAACTCCAAGGGCGAATGATCCTTTTTGCAGCAATTGGAGGATTGTTTGCATTAATGGGATTTTTCGTCTACTATGCAAGTCTTGATAATCCTCAATTAGAACAAATAGAAATTGAGTTAGTTGGTGTTGAGTTAATTCAAGTTAACAGTATTGAGAATCGTGCAGAACTTGAGACAACTTTTCTTGTGAAAAATCCAAGTGAAAAAACCTTTACTGTCCCTCTAATTACATTCGAACTCTTTGTAGACGGAAAGTCAATAGGAAAAGGTCAATATTCAACAGAAGATATTGCAATGCCTGGTAGGGCAGCATTTTATCCTGGTTCAGAAATTCCTTTGAAAACTAAATTTTATCTTGTATTATCAGATAGCATTGTTCAGGAGTATCAAGATATCATCAATGGGGGGGAAATGAGATTTAGTGTAGAAGGAGAAATTACAGCACAATCAGCTTGGAGTCTCATTGAAAAAGAATTTCAGAGTTCCATGTGAATTAGATAATTAATTAAAAATGGGCCGAGAGAGATTTGAACTCTCGACCACCGCCGTGTCGAGGCGGTATCCTAACCAACTAGACCATCGGCCCGTGAGGTACAAGATTTTATGAAGACATTATTAACGTTTAACAAAAAGAAAACATGATAAAACGCATAATCCCATATTCAAAGATGAATGAAAAATTTTCAGATAATGAAAAAAATGGATTTTACAAAGCCATCTTTTCTAGGAGAGATGTTAGGTCCAAATTTACTTCAGAATCTATAGACGATGAAGTTCTTACCAGAATTCTCAATGCGGCTCATCATGCACCTTCAGTAGGTTTTTCACAACCATGGAATTTTATTCTAATAAAAGACTCTGAAACAAGAAGAAGGATTAAAGACTCTTTTGAAAAAGAAAGAAAAAATTCATCTAAATTGGTTGAAGAACCTAGAAGATCAAAATATCTTTCATTCAAGTTAGAAGGGATTCTAGATTCACCAGTCAATGTTTGTGTTACATATGATCCATCTAGATTTGGCCCTTTTGTAATTGGCAAATCTAGTATTCCTGAAACTGGGTTGTACAGTGTATGTTGTGCAATTCAAAATCTTTGGTTAGCTGCAAGAACCGAAGGAATTGGGTTAGGGTGGGTAAGTATTCTTTCTAATGAAACACTAAAAGAAGTTCTAGAACTTCCAGATCATATTATGCCTATTGCTTATCTGTGTCTTGGTCATGTATCAGAATTTGCTCCAAAACCAGATCTTGAAACTGCAGGTTGGCTTCCAAGACTTGAATTAAAGGACGTAGTATTTTATGAAAGATGGGAACAAAAACAAACTCCAAACTGGAATAAAATTCAAGAATTAATTAAAACACATCTTGATTACGCTTAAATAATTATAAACATCTTTTTTTTGCTGGGCTTGTGGCGCAGAGTCATTAAATGACGCGTAACATGGATAGCGCGGTAGCCTCCTAAGTTACAGGTCGAGGGATCGAAGCCCTCCAAGCCCGTTTTAGAACACTTTAAAATTGAATTATTTTTAGTGGTTTTGGTTTAAATACACTGAAAAACCAAAAATTTAGTATGAAAGTTGTAGTTATTTCTGGAAGTCCTAGAAAAACAGCTAATACTCAAGTAATGATGCAATATGTTTATGATTATGTTAAATCAAAAAATGAAAATTCTATTTTTATTAATCTTTCAAAAGATAAAATCGACTATTTTGAAGGTCCCGCAGAGAATTACAGTGAAACTACAAAGCAAGCAGCTAAAGATCTAGTGGAAGCAAATGTGTGGCTTGTTGGAACCCCAATTTACAATTCGTTTTTTAGCTCTGCTTTAAAAAACCTCTTTGAATATGTAAATTATAAAAAAACTGAAGGAAAAGTTGCAGGATTAGCTATTCTAGCTTCAGGTAACATTGGTTTTATCGATGTCCAGACTCTCCTAACACAACTCATGTCATACTTTCGAGTAATTACGAATCCTAAAGCAGTTTTTGTGACTGCTGATAAGATAAAGGATAGTACGATAAATGATGAAGACGCTAAATCTAGATTAAGAGATTTAGTTGATGAAACTCTCGCTATGATTAGGCTTGATTCAAAGAACCAGGAATAAGATAAACAACCTTGAAAATATTTACTGTGTAATCGCCTTCAAATATTTTAATTGTCTTACCATTTTGGACGCTTAATACTCTGAATTTGTATTCATAAGTTCCATCTTCTTCAACATTTGATTGAGCAAAGTGAACGGCTTCTCCTTCATTATCATAAATCTGAATAATTACTGGATATTCAGAAACATGATTAGTGATTTTTCCTTCAACAAACCCCCAAGGTAATGTATTATCAGATGAAGCATGAAGAGTAACAACTGTTTTTTCAATTCCTATGGTTCCGTCAATTGGAATAATCTGAGTAACAGATTTTTGTTCATCTGCAAATGATGTCGAAGTTGAGATTAGGGATCCAATTGCGATCACTGCAATAAGGACTGATAAACTCTTAAAATTACTAATCAATGTAAACCATCCCATAATAGTGGTTTAAAAAACTTATTCCAACTTTAATTAATTCGTTCAATAAATTTTTGAAACAATAGTCAGATATTAACATAACGTAGAAATTATTCTACAATATGGTACAAGAAAGCTCTAAAAATTTTTGTGCTTGTAATTGCCATCTTGGGGGGGCTATTAGCTGTCCTGGCTGTAAAAATAACCATAAAGGCAAAAATTTCTGTAAAGATTGTAATTAATTTAGTTCCTAGATCGCTATTTTAGCCAGAATTTCAATTAATGATTTAATTCTTTAAGTTAATCGGAAATTCAGTTTTTTTTAAGTAATTTTACTAACTAACTATTTTTCCATCTGAGGTATATTTTGTAATCAGTTTTTGGTTATGCTTTGTGGAATAATCAGTACCTTTTTGAACAATCCAACACATGAATACCAAGAACCACATTATGGGAACAGCCATCATGAATACAAAGTCAAGTACAGGAAATTCTGGAACCATCAAAAACCACATCGCAGTCAATACAGATGCGAAAATGCCACATACTACGGTTGCTAAGTTGTTCCCAATGTATCCCACAAATAAACACAGAAAGTTGGTTGAATATAACAGTTAATGCTGAAAATAATATTTGATAATAATCTAAGTGTAGAAAAAATTACGCAAAGGGTAGTTTTCTATTTTTGGGTAGCTTCGTTGGTATATGATATTGTAGGTTTAGGTATTTCTGATTGTAAAATTTGAATTTTTTCTAGAAGCTCATTTCTGAGATCTCTAGCAACTCTTCTCACAGTTGGCCTGGGAACTCCTAATTCTTCAACTACTTTGCTATAGATATCTTGTTTGTCAGTTAGTCCCTTGTTAAGACATGAATTAATCGCTTCTTTAATAATAGAACTTTGATTAGTACGATTCACGAAGTCTAATTTTTAGTTGTTCTATATAAGACTATAACTTTTGTTTGTAATTTTTCTATTTGCCCCGATCTATTTTACGTTTATAGGGTAGTATTTTTTTCAATTTAAAAATCCGAAATTAGGATCTAGTTTTAAAATTAATTAAAAAATATGTTAAAAATTTTAAAAATTCATTAATAAGATTTCAAGTATTACGTAGATTACGTATGAAATTAAATTTATGTAATATAAGAAAATCCTATTCTGGGAATTTCTGAATTTTCACTATTTCTAAAAAATACAAAAGACTCTTATGATAAATTTTAGAACAAATCAAAAGTGAAAAAAGCAACAATTGAAACCAACCAAGGAAAAATAGAATTTAATTTACTTCCGGATCTTGCACCAGAAACTGTAAGGAGTTTTATAAAATTGGCAAATTCAGGGTTTTATGATGGTACACTCTTCCACCGAATTATTCCGGGATTTATGATTCAGGGAGGAGATCCAAACACAAAGCAGCCTGATAAGAGTAAATGGGGTCAGGGGGGGCCTGGGTATTCGCTAAAAGCAGAATTTAGCTCAAGATCTCATCTAAGCGGTATTGTTTCTATGGCTAGGGCAACGGATCCTGACAGTGCTGGATCACAGTTTTTTATAGTTACCACAGATAGCACGTTTCTTAATGGACAATATACTGTCTTTGGTGAAGTAACGGAAGGAATGGATGTTGCTAACAAAATTGGTAACTTACAACGAGATGAAAATGATTGTCCCCTTCAAGAAGTAAAGATGAATCTTGTTACTACCTCCGAATAGATGATTACTGTGGAAAAACTTGTTTTAGCTATAATTTCTATAACTTTAATTTCATTTGTTATCCCTGCATCAGCTCAACAAATTTCCATTGGAACACCGGCAGCTCAAACTGTTGAAGTTAACATTAGTGAAAATGGTACAGTACATGTAACTCATGATATAAAACAAAGTAGTCAAGTAAACCAAGTGACATTAGTTAAAGGAACAATGAAAAATCTTAAAGTTGTTGATGAACGGGGAAATGAACCTCAGTATGCTACCGTTGGAGCAGAAAGTATAACATTGTTCCCCAGAAATTCAGACGTTACCATTGAATATGATTTGGATGATAGTGGATTAGAAAAAATTGGTGAAACGTGGAGATGGCATTTTTATTACAAAGGTAGTCCAATTTTGAGTTTTCCTGAAAAAGTAGATCTAGTTTTTGCTAATGAAAAACCTGTAAAAATTGATGATACTAGGGGAATGAGGTGTCATGGGTGCGGAGTTGTAATCGAATATGTTCTTGATGAACCAATTCAAAAAAAACTAGTACAGTGGGAAGATAGAGAGTTTATTATTGAGATTAGAACTTTGGAAGAAATTTCATCATTTACTTTTGATCAACCACGAAGAAGTATTAGTTTTGATGTGAATGAAGGTAACCAGTTTGTAACATTAATCATTCCACTCGAATTATTATGGAAGCCATATGACGTTTATCTTAATCAAGAAAATATCCTCAAACATGAATTTTGGTCTAATGAAACACATGCTATGTTAAATGTAAAACCAAAAACAACTGGAACCTTATTGATTATTGGTTACTCAGTTGTACCTGAATTTCCGATTTTAATTCCGTTATTTCTAGGCTTAACGGCTGTAATTTTAATACAATTAAAAAATCGAACTAATCTCCGCTAGACCCACAAGAACAAAAGCCATATTCATCTATTCTTACATTACAGATTAGGCATTTTTCTCCATATTCTACTTCCCAAGCTTCTTTGCCAAACAATTTGTAATGATCATCAATTTCAATAGGAATTATCCTTTTTTTAGTCAAGAGCTTCTATTGATTATTTAGAATAGATACATTATAAACAAAAAATCTACCTTTTCTTATGAGCTGTAGTTGTCATTGCATAAAATGCAAAAGTACTGAACTTGAATCAAAGAGAATTGGTGAGATCCAAAAAGACGGTTATTTTGACATGCATCATACCTGTAAAAAATGTAATGCACATTTTGATCATTTAGAAGGAGATGTTTTTGATATTTGTGATATTTGTAATTACAAAACTAATTAGCTAAAAGTTCCTTATTAGCACAATAGTAACAACGGTTTTGATAAGAGTTTTTTTGGATCTTTTTATTAAATGCCAATTTGGCAAGAGCTTTGGAAACATGCAAAGGACTTGCACTCCATCCGAATTCCCTAAGCTGACTAACAACCTCTGAAACTGTTCTGGGTTTATTAAAGAAAGATTTTCTATTCAAAAAGTAAATTTTGTCGATTATTTCTTCATCAAATATTGGAATAGGAGATTGATACTCTGGTTCATGAACTTCAGCATTATCAAGTGATTTAAGATAATTGATGCTGGCTTGGTAATTTATCTCTGATTTTTCAATGTTTTTTGGGGGATTATTATCAGATACAATTTTAGCTTTATTTTCCTCTAAATGATTAGTAATATTTTCAATTACTTCACCTATACTTTCGTTATCTATATAAAAATCCCTAGATTCAATTTCAATCTCATTCTCACCATACTTGAGTTTTATCTTGGCCATCTAACTAAGAAACAGTCGGTTTTGATTTATTCTGTTAGCTCTAAGTAGCTTTAAGAATATATCAAAACTTTTACACATGTGAATTTGTTTTTTTTCCTTCTTGTTTTAAAAAGGTATATTGAAAAATCCTATTATGAGAAAAGGCAAGAAAAGTTTGATAGTATTATTGATATTAGGAATGGGTCTTTTTGGTTATTCACAATATGCATTTGCAACTCAGATTGAAGTAATTATTACCGAAAGTAAATTATTAACTGAAAACGAAAATGGAGCTACCTATAATGTTGAATTAGAATTTAGCAATCCATCCTTGTTGATGCTTAATGCAGGCAAAACTAATTTTATAATTTCAGTAGAAGATGAAAAGGTTGCTGATGGAGTATTAGAGCCATTTTTGCTTCCCGCATTGAGTAAAGTTGTTGTTGAAGGAACCTATCAAACTAACAAATCCCCAGAAAATAATAATGATAAAATTTCTTCTGTTACAATTAGTGGAATAACCAAATATGATTTATTTTTCACTTCCATTGATGTTCCGTTTATTTACTTTCCTCCAGAAGAACAAGCAAGAAAATTTATACATCAAAACTAGTTTCTAAAAATCGTGTTAACTGTTTTTGGCTCAACTGCACTTGATACTATAAGGACACCTACAAGAGTTTTGAGAGGGGTGTTAGGTGGTGCTGCAACCTTTGCAGCTATTTCTGCAAGTTATTTTGTAAAAACTGGATTAATTGCTGTTGTAGGTAAAGACTTTCCAAAAAAATATCACAATACATTAGCTCGAAATTTGGATTTACGTGGTTTTAGAATTCAAGAAGGGAAAACTTTCAGATATGACGGACGTTATGACGAAACTTTGAGTACAAGAACTACACTAAAAACTGAACTTAATGTTTTAGGAAATTTTAAACCAACCGTTCCTGAAGAATATAGAAAATCAGAATATGTTTATCTTGCCAATAATGATCCTGAGCAAAATGTGAATTTGATTAAAGAGTTTGATAATGTCAAATTTTCAATGTGTGACACAATTGAGTTTTGGATTTCTCATAAAAAATTATCAGTAATTAAAATGATCAAAGCCGTTGATGCTGTTGTAATTAATGATGAAGAAGCTAAACTTCTGACTAAAGAACATAATTTGATAAAATGTGCCAAAAAAATTATGAATTGGGGAGTAAAGTACGTTGTCATTAAAAAGGGGGAACATGGTTCTCTTCTATTCTTTGATGATATAATTTTTCCATCAGTAGCATTTTCTTTAGAAGATATTGTTGATCCCACTGGTGCAGGAGATTCATTTGCTGGTGGTATGATAGGATACTTGGCAAAAAAAAGATCTACTAACCTATCTGCAATTAAAAAAGCAGTAGTTTATGGTAACGTGTTAGGATCTTTTGCAGTTGAAAAATATGGTTTAGATGGAATTTTAAATTTGAAAAACTCGCAAATTGATAAAAGAATTAAACATTATGAGAAAATGATTCGTTTCTGAAACAAACTAGAATTTTCAGGATACCTTAATTCAGATATCGTCTTATCTCCTCCTTCAATAATATTATGATGTTTATCACAATAGATTGCAATGTTTTTGTAACTGTCATTTTCAGAATCTCCGTCTCTGTGATGCAAGTTTAATTTTGTATCAAGTGCTGTCATTCCACATTTTTCACATCTAGCCCTATTAACAGTAAATTGACCAAGATACTTCAAAAGCTCAGTTTG
>CAWTZT010000079.1:0-3701 GCA_963919845.1 Thaumarchaeota archaeon CSP1-1 | reverse complement strand
ATTAAAAAATCAGAACCAGTTGGTGATGAAAATAAACCGTTTATACATTTTATTGGTAAAACAAGTGGAACCTTCTTTTCGGGAGGAACACAAATTCCAGTTATAGAGTGGACTCCTCAAGAAAAAGGAGTCTATTTTGCTGAGACCTTTGTTTGGGACCAAAATGCTGTACCTCTCGCTTCTAAAGGTCCTTTATCATTAATACTGGTAACCTAGTAATTTATTTCCAATTAGTACAAAATTTAATCATGAAAAAATTTGATTTGGTTGCAACAGGAGGAACTTTTGATATTATTCACAAAGGCCATACAGCATTACTAAACAAAGCGTTTACAATTTCTTCTAAGGTAATCATTGGCCTTTCAAGTGATGAACTAGTAAAAAAAATGGGAAAAAAATGTCAGAATAATTATTCTCAAAGACATGATTTACTTGAATCTATGATAAAACAAAATTTTCCAAATTCTTCATATCAAATAAGTAAACTTGATAATGACTTTGGACCTGCAATGCTTGAAGGAAAAGTACAAGCCCTTGTTGCAAGTGAAGAAACAAGTAACAAAGGAAAAGCTCTCAACGATCTAAGGTCAGAAAAAAATCTGCCTTCTATTGAAATTATTGTAGTTCCTATGGTTTTGGCCGATGATGGAAGTAGGATATCTACTTCTCGAATTAGAAATTCTGAGATTGATGCTGAAGGAAAATCGCCTTAATTGACAAGTATATTGTCTATCTTTGAGTAATTCGAATAAAACAAAAAATCACCATCACCTAACCTTGACCCTAGTCAATCACATGCTAAAAAAAATAGGAAATGATGTTTCTAATCTTAAGGCTGGTCTATATCCAGAAAACATTTCTTTTTGGTACAAAAAAATAATCAATGAAACTAGAGAAATGGCCCCTCCTTGGTTGGTAGATAAAATAAATTTAAAACAAGACCCCATTCTCACAATGAAATTTAATATCGACATTTCAAAACGGGCTGTAAAATATCTGATGATTGCAATTGACAATAACCTCGATAACATGCCATATTCTACAAGACTTTATTTTCTTAAAGTACAAGAAATTATGGGTTCTGAAATGGACAAGTCTTTAGTTTAATCACTCTTTCATTATTTCTACTTCGTTTCCAAAAATTGAAGTATTTCTAATCTTATGATGTTTTTCAAAAACTGATTGAATAAAATCTGCAAAAGACTCTACTTCTTTATTATCTTTTAATAGAATACTATGTGCAGATTTATCTTTCAATAAAACAACAATCTCATTATTAATTACATTCAAGATTTCAGTGATGTATGTTTCTTCTCCTTCTTTGATAAAAATTAATCTTGCAAGCTTTTTAGCTTCATAATTGTCTTGACAAATAATTTTTTTCTTCATGGATTTTCAAAAAGGAAATTACTGATTTGGTCTCGAGCCTTTTCTCTTTTTTCCTGATGACTTTTAAGAAATTCATTAATTTTTTCGATGAGAATTCCTTTTAGTTCTCCTGTTAACATCTTCCCAGATTTGTAATCATCATAGATTTGTTTTAACTTCTTGTCATCTGGTTCAAAGAAAATTCGTAGATATTGGAAAGAAACATCAATGTCTGGATTTCCACCTTTTTTCCTATGTTCTTCAATATCTGGTTGGCCTCCAGAAAATGCATATTTGTTAATCTTCTTTTTTACAACATCTGCTGTGTCAGTTGTATAGATTGTTGTGTTCTCTTCAGAAGCAGACATTTTTCCACCAGGTCCTTGAAGAGAAGGAATCATTATGTTATGAATTATTGCTGGTTTGGGTTTCCCAATTTTTGGAGCAACATCTCTTGTAATCCTAAAGTGAGGATCTTGGTCAACTCCTAGTGGAATTAGAACTGGTTTGTCTTCTATGAAGCAAGGAGCAGATTGAAGGGCTGTATAGAAAATCATTCCAATATTTGTATCGTTAGTAAATCCAAAAACAGCCTTTGTATTTGAAAAATTGATTTTTTTTGCAATCCTTGCAGCTATTGGATATAATGTTTGGATATTTTCTGTATCTATAATGATTTTCGTATTTTTTGGTTTAAACCCAAGTGCAATAAAATCAAGAGCATTTTCATAAGCAAATTTTTTGGTTTCCTCAAGAGTCAAATTTTGTTTTGAAAAAAATTTTTCATCATCAGTCAGCTGAAAATACATGTTTGTTTCAAATTTGTCTTGTAACCACTTTGCAAAAACCCAAGGTACTAGATGACCAATATGCGTATGACCCGATGGTCCACGACCAGTATAAAGGAAAAATTTTTTACCTTTTTCATAGTCAACTAAAATTCTCTTCATATCTCTATGACAGAAAAAAATGCCTCTTCTAAGCATAAAGTGAGATTCTTTTGTAATTTTTTCAATTCGGGAAATTAATTGGTCAGTAATTTTTTCTGTACCAAATCGTTTTATCAGTTTATCATAATCTATGTCGCCTTCTACATGCCATGGTGTAACAATGAAATTATCTGAAGGCATTCTAGATTGAGTTAGGTTAAGGTTTAAAAAGTCTTTTTAGAACTCACTGCTGTTGTCACAAGTTTTTCATGATATCGAAAAAAAAATTATTCTACTCTTAAAAGAAAATCCTAAATTAACTCCAGAAAAAATTGAGAAATCATCAGGTCTATCACCTGATCAAGTTCGAAGAGGAATCGAATGGTTAAAGCTAAAGAATTTAGCTAATGTTGAAGAATCAAAACAAGTCTATCTAAAACTTGGAAAGAATGGTTTAGAAGCAAATTCTAAAGGTTTGCCAGAAAGACAATTAATTAATTTTCTCAAAGAAAAACCTCGAAATTTAAATGAAATAAAAAATGAACTAAAATTTATTTTTGGGCCTGCAATGGGAATTGCAAGAAAAAATAATTGGATTGAAACTCAACACGAAACCGTTTTATTAAAAAATCCCCCATCAGAAATATTAGAAGAAAAAATAATTTCTCAAATTGGAACAAACAAGGTTTCAATTAATGATATTGATGATAAAAAGACGCTCGAATCTCTTAAAAAGAGACCAGATTTCATAATTGAAGATATACAAAAATCTCAAACAATTTCATTATCAGAAAATGCTAAATCAATTAGTTTTGATTCAACAAGTTCTGGAGCATTTGATGTTGAAGCTGATGTTTCAAAAATTTTTGTGGCAAGAACTCATCCTCTAAATGATACAATTAATGAGATAAGAGAAATTTTTGTCACTTTGGGTTTTTCTGAAATTCTTGGCAATCTATCTCAATCTAGTTTTTGGAATTTTGATGCCTTATTTACTCCTCAAGATCATCCCGCACGAGAACTCCAAGATACATTTTATATTGATGGATTTTTCTCAAAAAAAATCGCTACTCCAAAACAAATTCAACAAGTTTCTAAAACTCACAAAAAAGGATGGAGATACTTGTGGGATATTAATGAAGCCAGAAAGATGGTTTTAAGGACTCATACAACTTGTGTCACTATAAAATATCTAGCTGATAACAAACCAGATGAAGCAAGGATTTTTTCACTGGGTAGAGTTTTCCGTAATGAGAAAGTAAGTTACAAACATTTAGTTGAATTTAATCAAATTGAAGGAATTATTGTCGGCAAAGATACAACTTTGCGAGATTTGATGGGAATTCAAAGAGAGTTTTACAAAAGAATGGGATTAGATAAAGTAAAATTTTGGCCAACATTTTT
>CAWTZT010000078.1:0-4102 GCA_963919845.1 Thaumarchaeota archaeon CSP1-1 | reverse complement strand
TCTTCTGCAGATACATCATATGGCATGTTGATTGTTTTTGCAATTGCGTTACCAATCCAGTCTTGCCAGACAGTTTGTGCCATCAGATGATCAGCCCAGTGTATGTCCATAGCAGTAACGAAAATCTTTTGTATCCATTCTGGAATTTCTGGAATGCTCCGAGCAGAACCATAATTATCGGCAACTTTTGCAAGAAGTTCTTCGCTGTACAGTCCGTTTTCTTTAAGAACTTGTTCAAATATTTTGTTAGTGTAAAAGAATCTTCCTACAGTTACTCTTTTTTCAAAGACAAGTGCAAATGTTGGCTCCATTCCGTTTGAACAATCAGCAATCATAGAAAGAGTTCCAGTCGGAGCTACGGTTGTGGCAAGTACATTTCTAATTCCATACTTTTTTATTTTTTCAATTAGTGCACTCCAATCATAGGTATGTTGACTTTTTGGCTTTTCAAAATATCCAGCTACTGGAATCTTTCCTTCGGTATATTCTGTTCTTGAGCATAATGGGAATTCTCCTCTAGTTTTTGCAAGTGCAACACTTTCTTCCATTGAATAGTAAGTAAGAGTTTCGGCAAGCTTTGATTGAAATTCAAAGCCTTCTTTTGAATTGTATGGAATTCTTAATTTGTAAAGAAGATCTGCAACACCCATTACACCAAGTCCTATTCTTCGTGATTCTTTGGAAGCTGTATCAATTTCTATAACTGGATATTGATTCACATCAATAACATTATCTAAAAATCGGGTCGTTTTTCTGATGACTTCTTCATATCTTTGCCAATCAAATTCGTATTGACCATCTGCTTTTCGTTTAACGAGATTTGCTAAATTGATAGAGCCCAAGTTACATGACTCGTAAGGATACAAACTTTGTTCTCCGCAAGGATTTGTAGCTCGGAGTGGTCCTCCTCTTGCTTTTGCAAATACATTGTATTGATTAATTTTATCAAAGAAGATTAAGCCAGGTTCTGCACTCTTCCAGGCAGAAAGTGCTATCAAATCAATTAGTTGATGTGCATTAATTTCTCGTATTGGCTCTTTGCCATTAGGAGATCTTAGCATATACTTGCCGTCCTCAGTATTCACAAGGGCATTCCAGAAATCTTCCCAAATACCTACACTTACATTGAAATTCTCCAGAATTCCAGGTTCAGTCTTGTTTGTGATGAACTTTTCAACATCTGGGTGCCAAGACTCAATTATGCCCATATTTGCTCCCCTGCGTTTTCCACCTTGTTTTACGACTTCAGTTACTGTGTTTATGATATTCATGAAAGAAACAGGGCCTGAGGCAACCCCAGAAGTAGATGCTACTATATCTCCTTCTGGTCGCAAATCAGAATAATTTATTCCTACTCCTCCACCTGATTTGAAAATTAGAGCAGCATCAGATGTTGTTTTCATAATTCCTGCCATGTCATCAGGCATTTCCAGAACAAAACATGCAGAGAGCTGTCCTAAACGACCACCTGCATTCATCATTGTAGGCGAGTTTGGAAGGAAAGTTTGTTCAGTCATTAACTTGTAATATTCTGCAACTTTATCAGAAAATTTATCAAATTTCTTAGCAGCAAGCATAGTTAAAAATTCTTTAAAACCAACTTTCATTTGACCTTTCATTGCAAGATCAATGTAGAGGTTTATCAGACCTCGAAAATGCCATTTGTTTAGATAATAATCTCCAATTTTAAATTTGTAATCAAAATCATTTAGTTTTCCTAGGTAGCTTCTTGCTTGTTCAACATCTTGAGTTATGCCGCCTTCTATAGAGAAGATTGAACTATCACGAAACATATCACCTATTGTAACAAGAAGAGCAACTCGTTCAAACATTTGAGAGGGACTTTCAATAATGTCTCCCTTATTATTTCGCATAAGATATCTTGATGCTAAAACCCGTAAACTATTTAGATCAAATTTTTTAGATACATGATCAAGTGTTTTTAAATTGAGTACTTTGGTTTTTTTGTCTCTTAATTTACGTCTTTCATGTCTATATAGAATGTATGCTTTGGCTATCTCACTGAGTCCTTTATCTATAAGAGTGGATTCAACCATATCTTGGATATCTTCAACACTTGGAGGAGTTGATGAAGAAAATCCTTGTTGTAATAATTTGTTTACGACTCCATCTGTAAGTTCATCTGCTAATTGACGATCAGGTTCAGTTGTTGCAGCAAGTGCTTTAAAAATTGCATTTGAGATCTTATCTTTATTAAAAATAGTAACCTTTCCAGTTCTCTTACGAATTTCTGCGATACCGCTCTCTATTTGTGAGTTTTCAACCATTATAATATCTCCCCCGCAAAGGTTAGCAAATGTATGAATATAACTTCTATGGCAAAAAAAATTTTATCCAGATCAGATTCAGCTCAACTTATTTTACACCAATACTATGAACTTCATACCAATCTAATTTCTCTCGTTGTTTACGAAATTAGTAACTATGTGATGCTGAATCTTTACTTTAAAGAAATTATTTTTATTCAATGAGTTCAGAGTTGCGAAATTCGTTATGAAATAATGTATGGAGACTTGCAGTTAGGGCATTTTTCTCCAAGTTTTTCATCTTTCATACCGCAGTTTCCACAAATTGCAACTGGTTTTTCAAGTTTAAAGGAAGAAGTTAGATCACCTGCTTTTTCAATTACTTTTTTGATCTCTGCTACCTTGGCATTTTTATCAAATCTGATCCTTGTTAACAAACCGCCATTAAGTATTTTAGAAAGCTTGTTGCATTCAACAATTTTTTCGCTTTTTGTTGTTAACTCAAGGATTTCAGACGCTTCAAGCAAAACACCTTCTGAATAAGGTTTTCCCTCTAATGATTGCAACACAGAATTTTTGCCATATTTTTCGCCATCAAGTGTTGCAAACCTAGAAGAGCCTTCACTTGATGTCATACATATCTTAACATCATCTTTAATTTCTTTTCCTTTCTTTGTAGCTACATCTACTGCAGTTTCAATTACTTTATGCAAAATATCTCTACCCTCTTTATTGTCTTGAAATCCTAGAATATTAAATACAGCTTCACGTAAACCGACTAGATTGATAATAAGAGAGCTAGAGCTACGTTGCATGTATTGTGTATTTCCAGCAAGTATTGGGTTAAGACCTCTTCTAGTTAAATCTGCAATATCTTTTTTTCTCAAAGACATTGAAGAAAGTGCAGGTTTCATTAACAAAGCTAATCTTGCTCTAAAGTATGTCTCGTCTTTGTTTGATTCAAATGCGAGACGTGGAAGATTGATTGACAATGATTGAAATTTAATTGATGCAGCACCTGCATCTTTGGTATTTGTTCTGTGAATTCCATTGTTTGATATAGGACCTTTTGAAAAGTTAACTTTACCTCCAAGTGTTATTATTTCAGCAAGTGATTCTGAAACATCAGTTAATTTTGCTTTTTCATAATCAATGATAAGACCAATTTTAGGTATTGGTGTGATTTTTACATAGTTTTTGTATGCTGAAAGAATTATTTTTACAATTTTTTGGTCAGAACCAATTTGAATTATAAAAGAAACTAATGTTGGTACGCGATTGTATTGTGACGCAGTAGAAGAGATGGCAAAAGAATTTGTTAGTTTTTGTTCTAATTCTGATAGATTTTTAGAATATTTAGACAACAAAGGAGCTAATCCATCCATCACTACCTCCTGGGAGGCTTCCTTGGAAATCAGAGAAATAATCATAGATAGTGATGAGGTCAAGTTGTCTAGGTTTTTGACAGAAGGAATTCTAGTCACGCCTAGGGCTTTTCCTTTGAGGTCAATTCCGTCTTCTATAAGCTCCTTCAAATTGATAAAAATCGTATCTGGTAAAAGGGACCATACACCAGGATTAGTAATATGAAGATCCCCTGATAGGTGAGAATCAGCTACATCTTTTGGAAGTGTATTTAGTATTAGGTGTTCGGCAAAGACTGTTTGACCCGTTTTAAATATTAGTCCTTCTGCTCCGTTATCTACATTATCTACATTTGAAATCATTTCTTTTACCTCAAACACTGGCATTCCCAATCTTGCAAGTTTGTTTCGATATTCTTCGTGACCATGTTCTAAAAGAACAGAGTTTACCATCTCTCGAATTAAAGATCC
>CAWTZT010000077.1:0-9746 GCA_963919845.1 Thaumarchaeota archaeon CSP1-1 | reverse complement strand
GGCCATGGTATTCTAATATCATACTTTTTGAATTCTTCATACATGATGGCACGCATATCACTTTTCATTCTGAATTGAGAACCATAATCTCTGACAAATACTCGTAGTCCAAAAGCAAGTGAAGAGTCACTAAAGTTGTTAAATCTTACAGTTGGTCCATCACCTACATCAACATTGAGTTCCTTATCACAACCGCAGCTTTCTTTGTGTTCATCTAGATACGGGCATCTTTTCTGTCTGGCTAGGTGATGACCAACTCCATCCTTAACCTCATTCATGGCACGTTTACCTATCTTTATTAAAACTGCCTCAACTTGTCTGGGATCATTTAGATAAGAAACTCCGACATCAATTGAGGCTGGCACGAGCTTGAATTCTTTAGTAAAGTTGATTATCTCAGCTGAGACAAGTAGTTTTGTTGGAACAATTGCTAAAGATTCATTGAGACCATGTCTAACATAGGTAACTCTAGGCGTAATTTTGTATATCAGACCGTTGTATCCACTTGGTAGGTTGATTCTATCACCTACTTTGACGACTTTGTCCTTTCTAATCATGATATAGGCAAAATAATTTTCCATCGTATCTTTTAATGCAAGTCCAACACCAAGTGAAATGCCACCAGTAGCTGTGGCCAAAACTATCAGGTCCACTCCCCACCATGAAATAATACCAATAGCTGTCCCAACGAAAATTCCAATAGGTAGAACCTGTTTTGCTGATTTAGGAACTCCTTCTTGGTTTTTCTTTGAATATCCAGGTGGTTTTGCACTTGGAATCAGTGGTTCATAATTACCAAGTCTCTTTTGTTCTCTCCATATATCTATTGGATAGATTTCTTGTGGTACAACACCTGGTCTTAACTTTTTCCCGGTCTGGTTATTTCCAGTAATACAATTTTCATAATATTTTTCATACTTTTTTCTTTCTGATTTTTTCCATTCTTTAAAAGGATCTTCAACCAATTTTTCATATCCACCAACAGACAACCCTCTAGAGGTACGATATTTCTCGAGAAATTGTAGACCTTCTTTAGTTTTAATTAGTTTTTGAAATTCTTCGTCTTTCATATCATAAGGTGTTGTTTTTGGTGGAATCCATTTGAAGCACTTTTGAAATAGATCCCCTTCATCATCTGGGAAACCATGCATTTCATTCCAATTTTCATAATCTGTTTGCTCAAGGTTTGATTTCTCACGTTTTAGTAATGTAATTGGTATAAGCTGTGATACCGTCCAGCCAATTACAAGTATATTGATGGAATCTAAAATTTTTGCAAAGGTTTCAGCAGGATTTAGTTCATCTTCAGCAAATACATCTTCTCCTTCAAATAAACCAGTAGATGTTATGTACGCATTAGTTGATGAGACTAGTACTATGGCAAATAATGGTAAAATAGCTTTGCGAGCAAATCTGGAAACATGGGGACGTGAATAGTTAAATTTTTGGGATAAAATCCAATGCGAAAATTTGTGGTAAACTATTCCGATTATTATCAAACCAATGATTAAAATGGCAAAAGCAATCTGGACTGCTTCTGAAGAGGCAATTAACTGGGGTATCGTCTCAAATTCTCCTACTGAAATATTTCCAACTTCTTCTTCTTCAGCCAAATCTATTCACTAACTTTGGATATTGAATAGGCTTGAATACAAAGGTTAAGGTTGTCAGCAGTAATTTCTAGCCGTTATCAAATTTTTTTGCAGTTTCAGCCTCAATAATAAAAAAACCGTATATTTAGCAGTCAGTTGATCGAACCATACCTACCAACCTTTAACAGGGGAGAACGATATTTGTATTAAATGACCTTAGAAAATCAAGAACAAAATAGTGTATGGACTGAAACAGAGTCACCTTCAATCAAAACTTATACTCTAAGTAATTTTCGTAAACTCCCTCAAATACAAAAAATGTCTGAGGAAAAAAAATTTGAAATGGAAGTGGTTGGAAATGTACTTCCATTCAAGACAAATAACTATGTTATTGAACAGCTAATCGATTGGAATGATATACCAAACGATCCAATGTTTGTTTTAACATTTCCACAAAAAGAAATGCTAGTTTCAAAACATTATGAACAGATGGAAACTATTCTTAGAAAAAATGCAGATAAAAAAGAGATTCAAGAAGTAGCAAATGAAATCCGATTACAACTTAATCCACACCCAGCAGGTCAAATGGAACTAAATGTTCCAACATTAAGTGATGGAACCAAACTTTATGGTATGCAACACAAGTACAAGGAAACATGCCTTTTCTTCCCAAGCCAAAGTCAAACATGTCATGCATATTGTAGCTTTTGTTTTAGATGGCCACAATTTGTTGGAATGGATGAAATGAAGTTTGCAATGAGAGAAGGAGAACAATTAGTTCAGTATCTTACAGAACACCCAGAGATTAGTGACGTTCTGTTTACTGGAGGTGACCCAATGATAATGAAAGCAAAAATGTTTTCTACATATATTGATGCATTACTTGAAGCTGATCTTCCTAATCTTAATACAATTAGAATCGGAACAAAGGCATTGTCTTACTGGCCTTACAAATTTCTGACAGACGATGATGCAGATCAATCATTAGATATTTTTGAGCGAACTACAAACAAAGGAATACATCTTGCAATAATGGCTCACTTTAATCATCTAATCGAACTAAAAACTGGTTCAGTAAAAGCTGCAATAAAACGTGTTAGAAAAACTGGAGCCGAAATTAGAACACAATCACCATTGTTAGCTCACATCAATGATGATGCAGATATGTGGGCTCAAATGTGGAGAAAACAGGTTCAGCTTGGTTGTATTCCATATTACATGTTTGTTGTACGAGATACTGGAGCACAACATTACTTTGGGATTTCACTAGTAAAGGCCTATGAAACTTTCAATAAAGCATACAGACAGGTTAGCGGTTTGTCTAGAACTGTAAGAGGACCTAGTATGTCAGCTACACCAGGTAAAGTACTCGTTGATGGAGTTGTAAAAATCAATGAAAAAAAAGTAATAACTCTACGATTCATTCAAGGTAGAAATCCAGATTGGGTTGGAAAACCATTCTTTGCTGAATATGATGAAAATGCCATTTGGCTTGATGAACTCAAACCTGCGTTTGAAGAAAAATTCTTTTTTGAAGATGAGCTAGAATCAAAATATCTTTCAAAAATAAAAAATTCTTCTTAAATTTTAATTAAAATTGTAAAAATAATTTTTATGTCTTGGCAATGTTATCCTTTGGAATTATTTTGATTTTCTTTTCTTTTTCTTATCTAGACGTCTTCTAATTGCTATGGAAAAAAGTGTTCCTGCAGGTATTCCTATTAACGTACCTATACTGACATAGGGCGCAATAAAGAAATCACCAATCCAAATTCCTCCATCAGTTGTAATTTCCATCAAGGTTCGTGGTCGTAAAATTAATGTACTAGTCTTAGAGTTAGTGATTTCATTTCCCAAATCATCTGTATAGCTTACAATTACTTCGAATGGAATTTTTTGTTCGGTACTAATGTTTTCTTGTGGAGTCTTTATCTGTGATGTGATAGAAACAGGTATCCCAGCTTCTATAGATGAAAAGCTATGAGTTACCTCTCCAACAAACTCAATGTTTTGAGGAGCAATAACTTGTATACTAACATCAATTATGTCAATATGTTCAGATAAAACTTCAACTTCAAATGGAAATTGAGCATTTGGAAATATTGCTTCAGGAGTAATTGTATGAATTGTTACTTTTGGTTGGTCTTCAACAATGATGGGAATTGCAATGTTACTTGAAGTTGGTGCAAGAGGGTCTTCGTTATTACTTACCAATACTTGTGAATACAAAACATTAAGAAAATGTGTTCCTTGGCTTGCATCCAGGAGAACTTTAAAATCAATCGTTCTTCCATAAGAGCCACCAGTTGATAATCTGTCAACTTTGATCTCATTATTATCAACTGGAACTATTGAACCATCAGGATTAGTTAATACAATGCTTATTTCCTGCTTATCTTCCCAACCGTTATTTTTTAAGAGGATTGACACGGAAAACGTTCTTCCATTTATTACAGAATCTGGATGGTTAATCTCAAGATCAAGGCTTCCTTCCATTGTTTGCTTTATTGTTTCTGCTTCAGCTACTGGAAATACTATTATGAAAAAACCTAGGCATAATGCTAAAGATACAAAATTAACGTTTTTCACTTCGTTTACCTGCTTTTTGAGCTATTAAGTAATACAACGTTAATGATGCCTAGTTATGCGCTTTATTGCTACCTCACAAGACTGTTGATTAATAAATCCCTTTTAGGATTAAGCTTCAAATAGGTAAAATCATGGTAAATGTAACTAATACTAAAGAAAAGTGTCAGCGCTGTGGAAAGGGCAAAATGGTAACCGATCGTGAAACGGGAGAGGAGTTTTGTTCAAAATGTGGATTTGTAGCGTCTGAAAAATTACAGGAATCAGGCCCAGAATGGAGATCCTTTACACAAGATGAGCATGGAGATCGTGCTAGAGCAGGTGCCCCAACATCATTAACAATGCACGATATGGGTCTTGCCACTATTATTAATCCTATCAACAAAGATGCTTCGGGGAAACCGCTATCATCAACTATGAAAAGCACAATTGAACGTCTTAGAACTTGGGATAGTAGAAGTCAAGTCCATGAACCAGTAGATAGAAACTTTAGACAAGCCTTCAGTGAGCTTAATAGACTAAAAGATAAACTTACAATTTCAGATGCAGTAATGGAAAAGGCTGCATATATTTATAGAAAAGCACTTGATAAAGGTCTCGTTCGAGGTAGATCAATTTCAGCTTTGATAGCAGCTGCACTTTACGCAGCTTGTCGTGATACTTCTACACCAAGAAATCTAAAAGACATCGAAATGGCAGCTAACATCAAACGAAAAGATATTGCACGTTGTTATAGATTACTTGTAAAGGAACTCTCTCTTAAAATGCCTGTAACTGATTCTATTCAATGTGTTGCAAGAATTGCAAGTAAGATTGGAATTGGAGAAAAAGCAAAACGTAGTGCAATAGTAGTTTTGAAAAGTGCTCAAGAAAAAGAAGTTTCAGCTGGAAAAGATCCGATGGGACTAGCAGCAGCTGCTTTATACTTGGCTTGTGTGAAAAATGGTGAAGATAAGACACAAAGAGATATTGCAGAAGCTGCAAATGTAACTGAAGTCACAATAAGAAATAGATACAAAGGTCTTAAAGAACTGTTAAACCTTTAGTTTTCTTAATTCATTAAATACCAACTATAAGCATTGTTACACGTTCGAAAATACTAAACATATTACCAATGACCAAATCAACTATACGATCACCATATCTTTCAATTACAAAATCAACTCCTTCTCCCAAAACCTTAGTCTCTACAACATTGAAGATCTGATCAAGGGTCTGTTCTGCTATCAATTCAGAACTTTTTCCTGAATCTACTTCACCAAATATTGAAGGCATTATATCAGCAATCATACTTGGTGTAATGTTTGACATAACTTCTGATATTTTGTCTGGTGTTGGGTCACGGATTACATTTTGAAACATTTGCGGATCCATCAATAATCTAAGAAACTTTCAATCCTATAATGAGTAGGTATTAACTATACCAAATAAAGAACCATTTTGGCATTAAACTAATTTTTGGATACCAATATGGAATAGATTGTTATTACAAAAATTTCTTAGATCTTCTTTTCATTTTGAACATAACCTCCTTCTACATTATCAGGAGGTGGTATTTTTTTTGCTGTCCCTAGTCCTATTGTTGTAATAATTACTGAGGCCATTATTACAAAAAATACAATCTGAGGATAAACATCTCCGTTAGGAAGACCAAGAGTTATTGGAAATGTTGCTAGTACTGCAGCAGCTAGTCCCCGAGGGATCATTACTGAAGTGACTTTTCTATCAAGTAATGAAAATCTCTTCGTAAGTGTGGTCTTTGTTACTATTACTCTTCCAAAATATACTAAAACTGCCGCAACAATTCCAAATATCAAAAATTCTATTCGGCCAAAACTGGCTAATAATCCTACAAACACAAAGAAAAATGATCTTACGAGAAATGTTAACTGGTTGTGCATAGTATCATCAGTTGAAATTTCAGGAAGCTTAAATTTTAGATAACGTGAAATACGACGTCTATTTCCTAGCATTAATCCAAAAACTAGTGCTGTTAGCGCACCTGATTCTCCAAAGGATCGTGCCATAAAATAAAGAACAAATAAAATTCCAAGGGTTAACATGTAGCTGTGTTGAGCATTAGCTAATTTTGTAGTAACATACATCCAAGGAATTCCTACCCCCAAACCAAGAAGAAGACCAACTGCAACTGCTTTTCCAAAAGTTACTCCCAATAAATCCACATCAAAATATCCTGATAGAACTGCTTGAAACATGATAAATGCTATAATAGTTGATAAAATGTCAGTCAAAGCAGATTCGAAACTAAGCATTGATCTTGTTTCTTCAGAAACTCGGAGTTGTCTAACTAAACCAAATACAATAATTGAACTACTTCCTCCAACAATAGAAGAAAGTAAAATACTATCAAGTAATTCCCATCCAAGTCCATAATGAGCTAACAAAGTTACTATCATCATAGATACTGCAAAACCCAAAATTGCAAGTATTATGGCAAAGTGTGCAGTCTTTACCATATTTCTCAAATCAAGATTCAAACCACCATCAAACATGATTATAATTAGAGCGAGGGCAGCAAAGTAGGGAACAACTTCAATGACAACATCAGGTTGAATGATTCCAAGTACTGGACCGATAATAACTCCTAGAATCATTAAAAACGCAATATCCGGAATTCCAGTTTTTTTAAAAAATGCTTCACCAGCTACTCCTAGAAATATGGTAACTCCTGCAGCTAAGAGCACTACATGTGCTGCTGCAATTGAATCCTGGCCTGATAATCCCTCAATGGCTTTTTGTAAATTTATTATGCCTTGAATAATAAAATTTGAATCAAGTTCTTCTTCTGATATTATTGATGGGAGTGGATTTTCTTCAAAGTAGGATTTGATCGTATCTAATATGCTGAAAAATACCAAATTCATTGACGTCAGTTTGTTTTTTCCTGATCTATTTAAAAGAAGAATTTGTCAAGGTAGATTGATTTATTGATAATTACATTGACTTAAAAATTTGAAATTGGTGTAAAAATTGATAACTTGTAGATGGATCTAGTATTTTCAGATATTCATGCAGATATAGGAGCTCTTAATTTAATTCTCAAAGTGGTTACCTCTAATGAATTTAAAGAAAAGTATGGTGCTTTTTCGAGAATTCTAAATCTTGGCGATGTTTTAGAAAGAGGCACTCATCCTAAACAAGTTTTGAAAGAATTAAAGAATCTTCAAAAAAACTACCCAGTAATCTCTGTCATGGGAAATCATGATGAAGCGTTTTTGTATGGTAGAAGAGTTAGTGGTAGTTCTCTTGAAAGTCTTGATGTACATTCTTCCCTATCTGAGACAGACATTGGTTTTTTTCAAAAAAACAAAGATGATTCATATGGCCAACAAGAATTTGTGGATCAAAAAAACGGGTTAATTTGTGTTCATGGCGGTCCATTGGATTCAAATAAAATTACTCCTCCTGATGCTGGAATCGAAGCCTGGCTTTATCAGAAAAGTTGGCAAAGATTATCAGAAGAGGATTTTGAGTTCTTTAGTTATGTAGGATTTCACTACAAAGCCTCATCAGCATTTTCTGAAGCTAAAACACTACTACGTAATTCCGTAATATTATGTGGTCATCAGCATTTAGAGGCTGCTCTAAAACAAGATAAAGAAGGAATTTTTGAAATTCTGTCTACAACAAAGCTCCAAGAAGAAAAACTATCTACATTTACTATTGAAAAAAAAGAATTTGAAATTGAAGATAATTGTAACTATTTTATTAGATTAGGATTGGGAGGTCCGGAAGGATATTATGGAATTGGAGCTTCTAAACCACATTTTGGAATTATTCAATACAATCCAAAAAAAATAGTTCTCTTTACAGTAAATCCTTAACACAAATTATATACAAATTAAAACACGTACTTGTCTACTCTTCATTATAAATGAGCGCAACAGAAATTCTTCGCAAAGATCACAGGGAAATTAAAAGATTAGAAAAAGTTGTATCAAAGTGTTATCAAAAACTGTATGCTGGAAGCAAAATTCCATTTACTGACATCGAAAAAATTACATTAGTAATTTCAGAATTTTTAGATTCTATTCATTATTCCCGAGAAGAAAGCTCTTACTTTGCCTGTGTATCAAGTTATGAAACACTCAATAAAGAAATTCATACTTTCCTAGTTGAACATGAGTTTGGGCGCCGAATTGCAACAAAAATTTCACATCATCTAAAACGATGGAAAAACGGTGAAGATGCACAAGAACCTGTTGCTAGGTTTCTAAGAACCTACTCTATCTTTCTAAAGGATCATCTATCAAAAGAAAATGCTTTTTTTGATAGAGCAGAAAAGGAGGTATTATCTAAAGAAGAAGAAAAGGAAATGTTTGAACAATTTCAATCAATTATCGCCATTACTTCAAAAATTGATGAAATGATAAAGGTAATTGATTATTTAGAAAACCAACCCTGGTTCAAAAATTAATTCTCTAATTAAGAATTATTTTTAGGAAATGAGATGTTAAGAAAACAGTAATGATTGTTTATGGAAATAACAGGTTGGTTGTTATTCTGTTTTAGTAGGTTATGGTATGAAAGGATAACCTAGGTAGTTAGTTCAGGCTTTAGAGTCCAAGCAATTGCCAGTATTACAAATGGAACAGAAATCGTAACAGTAAGCTGCAAAATAACCATCAATTGAGTTTGAGCAACTTCAGAAGGTGCTGCTAGAATCCAAGGTAAAGGAAGAGTAATAATAAACCAAATTGATGAAAGCAAAATAATTATTTCAAGTTTTTTCTTTGTACGAGGTTTCAACAATTTGTTTCCTAGGTTAGGGTATTAATTTGATTGGAAAAAGTGTGAATTTTGGTTTTTTAAAATCGTATCCCAAAGGTCCAACGACGATTAATTATGAAATTAATACCTCCGGCAATTCCTATTGAAATTACGGCCGCAAGCATATAGTAGATAAATAAAACTTCTACAAACATATAGGTAGTACCAAGTTGAATCACCATTCCTACCAAACCAACACTTACAAATTTAATGTACATCAAAATAGTTTTTTGAGAATTTTTTGAATCATTAAAAGTCCAAAATTTATTTAATGTAAAATTTGTGGTTATTGAAACCGAAATTGCAATCACATAAGAAAGGAAATACCAAAGACCCAAAAACTCAGTTAAAAAATAAAGTAGTCCTAAATTTACAAGAACTCCACTTGCTCCAACTGTATAATATTTGGCTGCATGTTTTGCAAAAAGTGAAAGTCTTCCACCTTTCCTTTGATCATGCAATGTCATGTTGCTTTCTCAAGATTTCGCGTATTAATAAAGAAAGTTAACTATGAGATTCTTTCTATAAATCAAAGTAACACTAATAAATAATTTAATTTTTTCTGAAAAAATGTATAAAAATTTGAACAAAACGTTAAATAGTTTAAAATCATATAAGATTTGATGCGGAAGGATATAAATCCTATCGACTAAATTAGCGTGGCTCCGCGGAACAAAATTTAGTTCATAAGCACATGTTGCTTTGACAGAGAGGCAATCTCTCAAAGTTCTGCATTGGGAGTCACGCCAACTTTTATTATCTTATTTCAAAGGTATT
>CAWTZT010000076.1:0-4148 GCA_963919845.1 Thaumarchaeota archaeon CSP1-1 | reverse complement strand
ATTCCAGAAAAACCGAATGAAAAAATAGAAATCGATAAAATTAACAATATTATACTTTCAGACGATCTCATTTGCTGGCTTTATCATGGAAAAAGAGTATTTATGTATTCTATGAAAGAAAAGTTGACCGGTTTATATTCTAATTATGCCATTTTTTACTAAAAATTCTAATGCAGCTAAAAATTCATCATCGGTGACTAAATTTTCTGACCACCAACTAGCTGTGTTTTTTAACCAACTAGGAATTCCCTGCGCTGAGCTTTCTGATTTTAATGATTCAGGAATTGTAATAATGTTTTCAGAAATTAGATGTTCTATCCCATTGATAAATTCGGTATCTGAAATTTGATTTGTAGACCACCATCGAGCATTATTTTTAATCCATTCAGGAACTTGCGGTTTTAATACTTCAAATGAAACACTTCCAATTTTAAAATTCTGATAGTTTACATCAATACTGTAAAGTCCAGGTTGAGAGGTATGATAAAGTGTTAAAACAGCTTTGTATTCACCTTTATTGGTTGCAAACACAGTAAGATCTTCTGTAGATTGATCTGGTCCAGTCAAAGAAAGTTGTATAGTTGTTCCGGATTTGTAATTACTTATTTTTCCTGTTAAAGTTACATCTTTAGTCTGTTTGTATTTTGGAAGAGGAAATTCTTTAGCATTTAAAGTTGGTAAAATTCCTTTTTCAACTGTCGTAGTAGCTCGAGACAAACTGAAAATATTTGGTTTTCCTGAAGAATCTCTAAAGTCATGGTATTTTGCATTGACACTTCCTCCTGCAGTGGTAATCAGTTTTGTACCTGTTTTATCACAAATTTCTGTAGGCATTTTGAATGTACCTTCAAAAATTCCCGTACTAGTTCCCGTTTCTATTAGAGAAAAGCCAGTAGATGCCAACCCTCCAATTTCTTTTCCATTTATGGTACATCTTTGATATCTAATGTCTTTAAGTAAAATCTCCAAAAGTAGACCTCCTCCTGCATCACCAACAGTATCTACATTAGGGGAATTAGGATCATCTACTACTTGATAGATGTCAATGATATCACTAGCAACATTTAGATCAGGATCATTCAAAATTATTGTAACTGGATGGCCAAATCGAAAAGTTGATTTTGCAGTTACTACTCCGGAACCAGTTCTTATATCTGTCTTTGAAGCCTTTGAAATTATGTTGCTAACTTCAACATCTGAATATTGAATATTAATTCCTTCATTATCTATCATCCTATTTGTAACAGCAAAATGTATTTTATCATCAATAGTCCTTATAGTAGATTTAATTAATTTTGTATCAAAAGAGGAAAGTTGATTCGCAATTGTGTATTGAACTGTTCCAGTGAAAGTTCCAGAATTTGTTGATGTTTCTTTTAATTCAAATCTATATATTGCATTGTTAATTTCTTGATTATTTATTTCACCAAAAGAAAAAAGATCAAAAACTATTGGTTGAGAATCTGCTTCATTCGATATTAAACCTACAGAAGACGAATCATCAGATGAATCAAAGTTAATTTCTAAGAAAACGGAAGAAGCTCCTGATACAGTGTTAATAACAGAAACATCAGAATCATCTATTGGAACAAATCCTTTCCCAGATGTAATATCTCCTGGATCTAAAATTGTTACAGTCGAAGTTCCAGGTAATCCTCCAAAGTGTAAGGTCATACTTGTGTCAGAAAAAGAATTAATATCTAGTTGATTTTGAAATGATCTCAAATCAAAATTTAACCAATTTGTTCCTGCACTAGTTGGTAAGCTAACGTCAATTAAAAGAGATTGAATGATATCAGCTGTAATACCAAGATTCATTGAAATTTTTTCAAAGGGTGTTGAGCTTGTTGTTGTGTCTACTACAAGTATTTTGGAATTTTTGTCAGGTACTGATGAAGGAGTAGAAATCCCGCCACTAAGAGGATCTAAAGATGATGCATAAAATTTTACATCTGAGGTTTTTTCATATGTTACTGGATTACCAATTTGCAAGGTTGGAATAATAGAGGTACTTCTAAAAACCTCCAAAGTCTCCCTAGAACCTGGGTTCATGTTTTGATCTTGATCTACGAGGGAAATTGGAGTCTTCTGACCAGCTCTAAATTCACTTCCTATAGTCTCTAAGGAAATACCACCAGCAAAAGTCCCAGAAAGAATTGAGGATGATTGTTTATTGTAGGTAAATGATCCTGTTTGACCCCTTGGCGCATTTCCCAATATACCTATTATTGACTCATTGTTTTCATCAAAAATTTCAAAAACTCCAGAATTAGGTTCAGATTCCACAAGTGTTACTATTTGAGAATATGTAGTAGTTCCATCCGAAACAAAAGTTTCAGGTTGTTTTGAGTTTGTTTTTAATTCTACAACCAAACCAAGATTCATTGTGAGAATTCCATTATTATTAAAATTAAGATTTGAAAGATTAGGAATTAAATTAATTAAACCTGGACCGCCGTTTGCAGCATTGAATCCATTCTCATCAAATGCTTGATAAAATGTAGTTCTAGTTGAATTAATATTAAAAGTCCAAGAATCTTTATCCGTTGGATCTTGATTTAGTTGTATATCATTAATTATAGCAAAAACTTCAGCATTCAAAGGATACTTAATTCGATCTAACTCATGAGAAATGTTTGGAATTTCATCGTAATCAAGCTCAACAAATTGTACTCCACCAGCTTTATTGTATTTTATTTCAACATTATCAAATGAAAATAACTGAATTAATGGCCAAGCATCAACATCAATTCCAATTTGACCTGTAGGAATGTTTGGATTAGTGTTTACAGATTTTGGTTCTCTAACAACATTATTTAGATTTGTTGAAGAGATTGGTGAACCAGTACATGCATTAAATGAAGCAATACCATTTGTTGCTCCTGAAATTCCTCCGATTCTAGGTATTGCAACTCCCCGAGTATTGGAAAAACTTGCTCCTAATACCGTAGGATCTGTGTTACTTCCACAAAAAACACCAAAATCTAGACTTTGACCCTCTGCTCCAATTCCGTTATCAAGTACTATCTGATCTGCAATCTTTGCTAAATCTACGTTTGCAAAGTATGCATACCATTGTCCATTGGAGCTTTGTACCATTCTAAGTTGTTTACCATTAATTGTAACGTCAGGCTCTCCCTTACCTTGATCAGTATCTCGAATGTTATTATCAATTATCAAAACTTCAACAACCATTGAACCTTCAAAGTGGTTATCAAATTCTGAATTTTCAGCCGAGACGAAAAGATTTGGATTTGAAGCCTCTACTTTTGAATTAAAAAATATTGTTAAGAAAAAAATTAAAAGTAATGATATTAGAAAAAAATTATTCAAATTTACTCGTACGATTAAGTCCTTTCCCTACAAATAACATTGTCGCATAATTTATCTACTTAAATTAGAATACTAGTAAGATACATGATTAGCATACCGGCTGCTATTCCTGAAATCACTGAGCCGTTAGAAAGTTGTTTGACATTCTCATTTTGAAGCCATTTTATAATTATGAATGCCACTGTAAATACTGCCCCTGCTGCAATTGACAGGAAAACTACGGCTAAAAATGGTGTGTAAAGAAAACCACCTAGCCATGCACCAAAAATTGTTGGCACTCCAGCAATCAAAACTAATGCACCAAGTTTTTTTATTGATGGGCGTCCTTTCGCCAAGGGAGCAGCGATGGCAATACCTTCTGAAGCGTTTTGCAAAGTAAATCCTACAATCAGAAATGCGCCAAACGCAATTGCACCACCACCAACTGCAGCTCCGATTGCGAGCCCTTCTCCAAAATTATGCAGTCCTATACTAATTGAAATCATCAATGCAATTGCGAATGGTTTTACGTAATTGGATGATTCTGAGCGGCTTGTTAATTTTTCAGTCATATAGTATAATCCTAGAAAAGACAGAATAACAACGGTTGCAACGAGCAACGAGGCATTAAATGAATGTGCCAAATCTTCTTCAGATATTTCTAGGGCTTCTTCAATAGCATCTATACCCAAGAAAATTAACAGACCAACCGTAAGTGCTAAAAAGAAACTGTACTTGTTTTTACTGATGTTTTTGATAAAAGGCAACCATAGTAATCCAATAATGACTGGAATTATTCCAACATAAGTTCCTATAATGGCAAAAAAGCCAACATT
>CAWTZT010000075.1:0-6514 GCA_963919845.1 Thaumarchaeota archaeon CSP1-1 | reverse complement strand
CAAGAAAATAAAGTTGATTTGCCTGCACCATTAGGACCAATAATACCTAAGAAATCATTTTCATTAATTGAAAAACTAATGTTATCAAGAGCACGTCCTGATGGATATTGAACAGTTAAGTTTTTTATTTCAACAACACTCATGTACATAAAGCCTCTTTAAGATTTGAAAGATTTTGTTCCATTTTTTCTAAATAGTTAGTATCTTTATCTCCAATTTCTAATGGAGATAATACTAGAACTTTGCCATTAATTTCGTTAGCTATAACCTCAGAATTTCTACTATCTACACCTTCTTCAGTAAGAATCACTTTAATTCCTTGATTTCGAGCCAGAATAATTATCTCATGAAGATTTTTTGATGTTGCCTCTACATTTGGATCACTAGATTTGATAACTGTATGTTGATTCAATCCATATTGATCTGCAAAATATGAAAAAGCAGTATGAAAAGCTATGAAATCCTTTTTACATGTAGATAATTCATTTCTAATTTTTTTATCAAGTAAATCAAGTTGTTTACTATAGGAATTTGCATTATTTGAATAGAATTCTTTATTTTGAGGATCAATTTTAATTAGTGAGTTCTCAATATTTTTAATTTGTTTTTTTGCAAGAATTGGATTCAACCATATATGGGGATCTGAAAATGATTCATGATCACGACCATCTTTTTCTATGGATTCTTGTTTAATCTTAATTTTAGAAATGTTTGTACTTGTGTCAACAAATTTGATTTCAGAATTTACCGAAACAATATCAGTAATCCATGTTTCAAAACCTAGTCCGTTAATTACTACGATATCTGCCTGTTGAATTCTTTGAAGATCTTGTATGGTAGGTTCCCAATCATGAGGTTCAATTCCAAAGGGAATCAACAAGAATACATCAACTTTTTCACCACCTACCATCTTTGTGAAATCATAAAGAGGAAAAAACGATGCGATAGCTATTATTTTTTCATCAGGAAATGTGGTTTCTAAAAAGGGAATAGATTGAGCAGAATTCCAAATTGCAATTGAAGAAAGTGGAATTATTATTGCAATGGAAATAATTGCAGCCTGAATTTGATTTAGCATAAAAAATACTGCCTGAAGTTATTAATATATATACGAAAAGTTATTAACTTTTACTACTAAATTTATAAAATGTTTAATAAAAACTGAAGCAATGCCCATAGTTTCAATCTCATTAAATGAAGAGATTCTTTCAGATCTTGATAGATTAAAAAAATCAATGGGATTTTCAGGAAGATCTGAAGCCATTAGAGCAGGAATTAGAAATTTTGTTTCTGAAGAAAAACAAAAAAACGAACTTTCAGGTAATGTACATGCCATTCTTTTAGTTGTACACAATAATGAATTTGATCACATTGTAAGCGGAATAAAACATAATTTTGAAGATCTTATTACTACTCATCTACACAGCAAAATTGAAGGTAACAAATGTATGGAGCTTTTCGTAATTGATGGAGAAGCAGAGCGAGTTGCTACCATTACTAATGATTTTCAAACAAACAAAAAAATGGATACAGTGAAACTTGACACAATATGATTTAGGTAGATTAAGGCATTTGTGTCATTGCGCATCTTGGAAGTGATGAGGCCCAAAGATCAAACATGTTATCTAAATTTTTAAAATCAATATTTTCTCTAAATGATTCAGCACCACAATCAACTGTTACTGATTCAAGTTCTGATGATTGAATTTGACCATCTGAAAAATGTACTGCTAGAGTTTTTGTCCATCCTGGAATATCTTCTGAACCAAGGTTTTGCCCCAAATTCTCATCTTCATAAGCACTAAACAATGCAAGTGCAAGAGATTCATAGTCGATATCTGTTCCACTAAATCCTTGATTATCATAAACAAAACCATCAAGTGCAGATACTAATTCATTTGAATCTACTTGAGTTTCTGAATTAATATTTTGCAATAGATAATCTAATGTTTGAGAATCAATTTGGTTATTCAGATCAATTTGTAGTATAATTGTAGAAAGAGTTTGTGGATCAATATGCTCATAGCTTAATAACAGTGATTCCAGAATTGAAAAAATTGATTCAGAATCAATATTTTGATTAGCCTGCATTTTTTGTATAATTCCATCAATTCTTTCTAGATCTAATTCAAAATCAGAATCAAAATTTTCAGAAATTTCTGCCAAGTTTTCAGGATTCAAATTGTAGCTGAAATCTTGACTTTGAATTATGCTTAATAGAGTATCTTGGTCAATCAAATCGTAACTATTCACTATTCCCTGTACTATATTGGAGAGAGTTTCTTCATCTACGTCATAATCTAAAGCAACAGTTTCTAAAATCAGGTATAACAAATCAGGATCAATATTATAGCTTGAATTCACTTTATCTAAAAATGCCAGAAAAAACTCTGAATTAATCGAGACAGCACTGCCTTCAACTACAGAAATTTGATTTGTAAACATGTTAGTTATGTACACTTTGTTAGTAAATGGATGGACGGCAATACTTCTTGGTGAAACATCAACTGGAATGTTTTCTATTACAGAATTCGTGGAACCATCAATTACAGATATTGAATCAGTATTCTCGTTTGCGACATAAATGGTATCAGTTAATGAATTAACAGAAACGCCCCAAGAACCTGTTCCAACATGAATAAAATCTTCAATTAGGTTTGTTGAACCATCAATTACAGCTAACAATGCAGAATCCCAACCACTTACATAGACTTTGTTGGTAAGTGGATTAACATCAATTCCCCAAGGTCCAATATCAACTGGAATAGTAGCTATTACTGAATCAGTTGAACCATCAATCACAGATAAGGTATTGGACAAGCTGTTTGCAACATAAATCATTCCAGTAAATGGATTATTAGCAATTCCCCAAGCACCACGTCCAACAGGAATGCTAGCAGTAACATTATTTGTAAAACCATCAATCACAGAAACTGTATTTGAAAACAAATTGGTAGTGTAAATCTTGTTGGTGTTAGGATTAATAGTGATTGCCCACGGACCGCTTTCAACTGATATAGTTTCAATTACTGTATTTGTTGAACTATCTATTACAGTTACAGAATCACTAAGTCGTTGAGTTACATAAATTAGATCAGAGTAAGGATTCACTGCAACTTGTGCTGTACCACTAGTTAAGCTCAATAGTCCACTCCCTTGTAATTGGATAGTAGCCTCAATTGTCTCAGTATTACCATCAATTATAGAAACAGAGTCAGAAAGATAATTTGCAACATAAATTTTATTTGTAAAAGCGTTAATGCCTAAACCTCGTGGGCCGTCACCAGTTTCTAAGTTGGGTTCTCCTAAAGCAGCAAATGCAGTAGTATAAAGAAAAAAAGATCCCAGTAAGACTACAAGGATCATTGTTGGTATTAAAAATAAAATAGTTTTTTCTGAAGGTTTCTTTTTTTGTTGTTTTTTCAAAATTAATCCTCCAAAATATAATTTGAGATAAAATAGGAACCAGTGGTAGCTATCATAATTCCAATAAATGAGAGATAGATGATGATTTCCTCTTTCCTATTTTTTGAGAATCTAGATAGCCCCTCCATTTTTAGCCCAAATAACTTTATCAGAAATTATCCATAAGGACTAGGGAAATTTTAGTCCTAAATTGGATCCAAATTGGAAATTAGTATCAAAATCTTGACTGATTTAGTATTTGAAAAAATATGTTCTAATTCATTTCTTATTTTGATTTCTTTGTGAAATAAAAGTAGAAAGTTGATCAGTTGAAGATTGTTTTTGGTAAATTCTCTCTCGTGGAAATAGTGGTATAAAGTTTTTAGAATTTTTATTTCCTAAAAGTGATTCATCCATTCCTAGTATGAGGAATTTATTTTCTTTAATTACTTGATAAAATTTATTGAGGATTAAATCTTGTGCATTACTATTATAATATATCAGTAAATTACGGCAGAAAACTGCATCAAGATAACTAATAAGATTGACACCTATATCACCTAGCTGAAATGTAATCATATCTTTAATTTTTTTATTTACTCTGTATTGATCTCTGCCTGAATTAGAAAAATATTTTTTAATCATGTTTGAATTTAAGTTTTGTAAAGCACTAATAGAAAAAACACCTTTTTTTGCTTCTGTCAAAAAATGGGAATTTATATCAGTTGCAATAATTTTTATTTCATAATTTCTATCCTTAAGAAACTCTTGTAGCATTATAGCAATGCTATAGGGTTCTTCTCCTGTAGCACAACCTGCACTCCAGATACGAATGGTTTTATTTATCTCACCATCAAATAATTTTGGAACTATATTTTTAGAAAAAGTATTCCATACTTGTTTATCACGAAAAAATTTTGTTACATTAATTGAAATGGAATCATAAAGCGATAATATTTCATCAGATTCAGACTTGAGGAGATCTGCATATTCAGAGCCATTTGTAATATTCAATACCTTCATTCTAACACTGATTCTTCTAGAGAGAAATGTTGGCTTAAAGTATGACAAATTAAATCCAGTTTTATCTATTACTCGTTTTTTTATTTTTTCTAGTTCTAGATCAGGTATAGAAACTTCTAATGTCATTATTTATTCTCAACCTCGTTTTCTTGCAAATCTTCAAGCTCAGTATCAATTTCTGATTTCAACAAATCAGAAATTGAGCTTTCATTATCTAAGTTATTTATTTTTAAATTGGAATCATCGAGTGAAGAAAATTCTGTTTTTTTGAATTTTTTTATTTGATTTAGTAATTTCCTAACATTGGTTGTTTCCTGCATAATTAACATATGAATTCTTATTCCACTTTTTTCTCCAATTAGTTCAGTATCAGCTATTACTGCTGATTTTTTGGGTTTCAGTATGTTTCCTACGGAACCTTTAGCTAATGATTCCAAGTTACCCTGTTGATAATCTGGAGTAGATAATTCAACTCTATAACCTGTACCTAAAGACATTGCATTGAAAAAAGATCCCGTCAAAATGTTAGCAACTTCTTGTATTGCAGATGTACCAAGTTCAGTAATTTCTTCAGTTTCTTCTTCTCCAAGAAGTTTAGAAGCTATCATTTTTGCATACTTTATTTTAATTGCATAACAGATCTCAATGTGAGTATCTCCCTTTCCGTATAGCTTAACTGCACACATTTTTATTTCATCGGGAGCAAGTTTGATATTTCTAAAATTGAAAAATTCTTTTTCTAAAATCATAACATTATATTTAATCGGTTCTGAAAGTAATTTTGAGAGAGCCGATGAAGTTTTAGAAGCAATATATTGATTCACTACTTTGGTGAGATTTTTGATTTCATTAGGTTGAAGATTTGATTGATTGTTCATTTTTTCCTTCCTACACTATAATTGCTGGATCTAGTATCAAAGCCACTTTTCCATCTGGCAATATTGTGGCATTGGTAAAAGCATTTGTTGAATCTGATGCGTTACTAAATTTTTTAACTACAATTTCCTGATTTCGCTCAAATGAATCTACAACAAGTCCGTAGGATTTTCCTCCTTTTTCTACAATTATTATCGTTGTAGTATTTTTGTTTTCAAGTTTAGTTGTAGGTTTAAGTTTTAGAATTTTATCAATTCTTACTAATGGTACAATTTTATCCTGTAATTCAATAACTTCTACACCATGTATGCTTTTGATTTGACTGTTGTCTACTTTGATGGTAGTAATTATAGTAGATAACGGAATAACATATTTTTCGTTAGAGACATTTACTAGTAGCCCTCCAATAATTGATACATTAAGTGGAATAGTTAGAATCATAGTTGTTCCCTCACCTTTCTTTGTAGTTATTTCAAAATTTCCTCCAACTTCTCTTACTCGATTTATTACAACATCCATACCAACTCCACGACCAGAAATATCTGTGATTTCATTTGCAGTTGATAATCCTGGAGTTCCCAGAAGATCTATAGCTTTTTCATCTGACATTGTATCAGATTCTTCAATTGAAATAATTCCTTTTTCAATTGCTTTAGCTTTGAGTTTTTCTACATCAATTCCTTTTCCATCATCTTCAATTTTTATTGCAATTTGGTCAGCTACATTATATGCTGTGAGCTTTATGTTACCATTTTCTGGTTTTCCTATCTTCTTTCTTTCTGAAGAAACTTCTATTCCATGATCTACACAATTTCTAAGTATGTGAAGAAGTGGTTCAGTTATAGAATCCAATACGGTTCTATCAAGTTCAATGTTAGCACCGTTCATTTGTAATTCAATTTTTTTCCCTACTGTATTTGACGTATCACGAACGACTCTTGCTGCTCTTTTAAAGATCGTTTCAATCGGGACTAATCTAAGTTTTAATGATTGATATTGTAAATCAGAAACGAGTCGGTTTAACTCATTTAAGGAATGTTGTGATTGTGCAAAATCATTACTAATAATAGATTTTTCCAATTTCATTTTTGAGATAATCAGTTCTCCAACTAGATTTACTAGAGAATCAAGTTCGGACATTTTAACTCGAATAGTTGGTAATTGTGTAACATACATCGATTCATTACTAGCTTGTTTTTCGATTTCTTCT
>CAWTZT010000074.1:0-2702 GCA_963919845.1 Thaumarchaeota archaeon CSP1-1 | reverse complement strand
TTTCATGCAGCAGGACTTGCTTTATCAACAAATAAACCAACTTACTTACTTGATCCCTACTTTAATGAAATCCGGGAAGTTACCGATTTTGCAAAAAAATTACAAAGAAAAGCTACCTTGGCAATTTACAAAGCAGCAGAAGCAAAAACTTTTGGAATAATTGTTGGTCTTAAAGAAGGTCAGCTATCAAAGTTAACAGCACTCAAATTCAAGACAGAATTAGAAAAAGAAGGAAAAGATGTTCAATTGTTTGCACTCACTGATATTACTAATGAAAGATTGAAAAATCTTAAAGGAATTGATGCTTTCATTCAAGTAGCATGTCCTAGAATTTCAATAGACAATCAATTTGACGTGCCAGTTTTATCTACACCACAATGTACTGCACTTTTAAAAATATTAAGAAATGAAAACATTGATGGATTTTTACAAATTCCACATTGGTTGTAATTGTTAATTTTTAAGATTCTTGCCAATTTGTTCCACAAACTGAACAAGATGCCCTCACACCATTATACCGGGGTTCCCAATAAGGTTCTATTTCCCTATTACAAATAGGACAACGCACGATTTTATGGTCTCCTTTATTTTTATGTAAAATTCTCTCTCCAATTTTCATGATGAAGTTATCAGATATTTTTTTCAACTTACATCCTCGAATTTTATTTTAAAAAATACATGTTTCACAATTGAATGAGAATGAAAAAAGTATTAAACAAATTTCCAGATTATGTCCCAATCTCTCCTAAATTTTTAGATTATTAGTTATAAACAATTATAATCATCAATAAAAAAAGCAGGCCATTGTCTAGCGATGTTACTTTACCAGGAGAAAAAATTGCGATTATTGAAGAATATGAATCTGGAACAAATACTTTTGATGACGGTCATAGTGTAAGATCTACTGTTATTGGAACTACCGAAATTGATAAGAAAAATCGTGTAGCAAAAGTACGATATGCGAAATTGCTAATGACACCTAATGTAAACGACTTGATAATCGGTCAAGTAGTAGCAGTAATGTCATCAATAATGGCTGTCTCTATTGAATACATTAACAATAAACCAACAAGTGCTCACATAGAATGTATTTGTCCTACTAGAAATCTAAGAAAAAAAAATGTTGCACTACAAGGCGATATTGTTGCTTTGAAAATTACTAGCCAACTAAACGGAACAAATCATGCAACAATAAGTGAACCAGAATTGGGAGTATTGTTTACTAGATGTAGAAAATGTGGAGGCAATGTTATTCAAAAAAATGATGCAATCAAATGTGTAGAATGCAATTGGATTGATGAACGAAAATTATCCAGTAATTTTGGTAAAAATGATTTTGTAAAACTGAGCAGGTAAGTATGACTAGTGTATCGTTTCAAGGCGAATCAGGTGCATATAGTGAAGCAGCAGCACTTTCATTTTTTGATAAAAAGATAGAAACTATACCTCTACTAACTTTTTCAGATGTATTAGAATATACTGAGAATGATAAAACCGATTATTCTATTTTGCCAGTAGAAAATTCTATTGAAGGAAGTGTTGGAGAAAGCTACGATCTTCTTTACTCAACAAATCTTCAAGCGGTAGGAGAAATTTATCATAGGATTATACATTGTCTAATAGGTTTTGATTCCTTTGAAAAAATTGATACAGTATATTCCCATCCTCAAGCATTAGGACAATGCAGGAAATTTATTCAAGAAAATAATTGGAAGACAGTACCTACCTATGATACAGCAGGTAGTGTCAAAATAATCAAAGATTTCAATAAAAATAACATTGCTTGTATTGCCAGTAAAAGTGCATCAGAAATTTTCCAAGTGCCTATAATCAAAGAAGGAATAGAAGATAACAGAAATAATTTTACTAGGTTCTTAATTTTATCAAAAAAGAAAACATCGGAATCAAAAAATGATAAGACATCGATAATTTTTTCAATTAAACATGAACCAGGTGCATTACATCATATAATACAAAAAATTTATGACTACGAGATAAATTTGACTAAAATTGAGTCTAGACCAAAAAAAAACACTACTTGGGAATACAATTTTTTTGTAGACTTTGAAGGACATGAAAATAATTCCAAAGTCAAAGAAATGTTGAGTAAAATTAAAGAAAAAACTACGTTTTTAAAAATTTTAGGTTCTTACCCAAGCGGTGAGCAAAATTAAAAACCACTGGGTTTTCTCAAACTAAATGCTGAGCTAAATCCTAAAATTACAATGCCTGTAATAATTACAACTACATGATACATTAGCAGTATGGGATCTGTCAGAGCTTGCATAGTTCCTGTTACATGTAACTCGGAGTCACCTGTATTACGAATTTTCAAAATGCTTCTTCCATCTGTTAGATGTACCCATTCAATATCTACATTATTTTTATGATCTGTTTCAGGTATTTGTAATCCTCCAGCAGGAGATTTTAAGTCTATGTTAAATGAATTACCTGTAATATTGATAAATTGTTTTGCATGTTGAGGCGCAGTTAGACTGTAAGTAGTTTTTTCACCTATACCATATGTATCGTCAACGTTAATGGATTGAAGTCCAAATGAGGTTACTAATGCAATAACACCAATTGCTATAATTACTGATCCAACACCAATTCCAATTACAGTTCTCTTACTATACATAAAATAGAGATTTAAAATGATAAATAAAAAACTAACTACATTAGAGAAACATCATGGGGTTGAC
>CAWTZT010000073.1:0-3632 GCA_963919845.1 Thaumarchaeota archaeon CSP1-1 | reverse complement strand
TAACTATGTTTGGAGTATTGATGGCTACCTTACTTTTAACAGTTATTTTGGTTGGATCAAATATGGACATCATTTTAAAACAAGGGGTATCTTTTCAAGTTCGAGCAGAAATTACTGATAACCCTGCGATTGCTCAAAGTTTTGCAAGTGTTAAAGAATTCGAAGATTTTGTTCAAGACCAAATTGAACATAGAGTAAAGACTTTAGGGCTAGATAGTCCGTGGTATTCTCCTCAGCGCATTGGTTTAACAATGTACAAAATTTTAATTTTGGATTTTGGGAATGCAACTTTTTTAACAAGTGACGCTGGCTCCTCAGACGTTAGAGATATTTTAATGGAAAAATTACCTCGAACAATATTACTATTCACCACTGCAACAATCATAATTTCAATTATAGGCATATTTCTTGGAGCATTATCAGGAAGTAAGGTTGGCTCAAAAACTGACAGACTTACATCTACATTTGCAGTTGTAAGTAGTAGTTTTCCTGTTTGGTGGGTTGGGATGTTAATGATTTTCTTATTTGCGTTTGTCTATCAAATATTTCCTGCTAGAGCAACTCCAACAATTCCATCTTCTGACCCAGGATATATTCTCGCATTACTTTATCATATGACACTTCCTTTGATCACAATAGTTTTGATTGGGTTTGGAGCATGGGCCTATTTAGTACGAAATTTTATGGTGGGAATCATGCAGGAAGATTTCATTTCTGCAAAACGTACTATGGGAATAAAACAAAAAAAGATAGTTTACAGTCATGCAATAAAAAATGCAGCGCCGCCTATTATCACAATTTTGGCACTTAGTTTGTCAGGTTCCCTTGGAGGAGCTATAATTACAGAAGCTGTTTTTGACTGGCCAGGAATGGGCCGTCTATATTTTGAAGCAATAACTGTAATGGATTTACCAGTAATAATTGGGGCAACATACGTTCTCACAGTATTTTTCCTTGCAAGCATTTTCATGGCTGATTTGCTTTATGGATATTTTGATCCTCGGGTGAGGACTGGATGAGTAGTATTTCTTCAAGTGAAATAAAAAATGAATTTTTGAAAAGCAAAATGGGTATTGCAGGAATTGTAATTTTAGGAAGTTTAATCGTCATATCCATAGCAACAGCACTTTTTATTCCGTTAGAAACTTTCAAGGAATGGAATAATCCAGGTAGTTGGATTTCTTATCCAAAAACAGCAATTCCAGTATGGGTAAATTTATTTTTGTTTGAAAAAATTCCAGAGCATCAAATCTATGAACCGTTTATTAGTGCATCAGATAAAACAAAAATTTCAGTAAATTCTCATCAATTCGGCATCAATTATGAGTATGATGATTTCCCAAATGATTTTATCTATGCTTTTACTGCAAGCTATTCTGGGTCTCCTCTACTACAAATTTCTGTAATAAGACCGGATGGAGTCAACTTACAACTTTTGTCTACTTCACTTCCATATTCAGAATCAGAAATCATTCATGCTGAAAGAGTATTTTCCACTGATGAATCAATTAAAAAAAATCTTTTTTTGCAATCAGAAAAATTTGATTTTTTGATATCTGACCTAACCTCTGAAGATATTATATTCTCACAATCAAGTAATCACTCGGTTCTTAAAGGAGAATACATATTTTTGGTAAATTTGTATGGAGTTGAAAAACAAAATACAATTTTGGATTCGAGCTTAATTATCGGGGGTAAAGCTTTTGGTCTAATGGGAACTGATGAACTTAGAAGAGATCTTGCTGTAGGATTACTTTGGGGGACCCCCTTGGCGCTCTTTATTGGCATTTCAGTTGCAGTTGGTTCAGTAACTATGGGTTTGATTTATGGAGTATATGCAGGATTTAAGGGAAAATTTACTGACGAGTCAATGATGAGGTTAAATGATGTGATTTACGCATTACCTGCATTGCCATTTCTGATTATTCTTGTTGCAACAATAAGCAATAGTATTTTTCTATTGGTAGGATTTCTAATGCTTTTTGGCTGGGTTGGTATTGCCAAAGTATCTAGAAGCATGACTCTCCAAATTAAAACAAAGGGGTATATCGAAGCATCACAAATGATGGGTCAAAAAAATTCAAAAATTATTTTCAAACATATTATACCTCAATTGTTACCTTATGCTTTTGCAAGTATTGCAATTTCTGTTCCTGCAGCAATTACAACAGAGGCTGGATTGAGCTTCCTAGGTCTAGGTGACCCATCATTTCCTACATGGGGACAAATTCTTCATGATGCAAATACATATGGTGCAGCTGCACGTGGACTGTGGTGGTGGATTGTTCCTCCAGGTATAATGATAGCAATTACTGGGTTGTCATTTGTTTTTTTAGGAAATGCCCTTGATGCAATAGTTAATCCAAGACTAAAACGTTAGTTCTAATAATTATAATTAAAATTTTCTAATCAATTTAATAGCTTCATCATTTAGTTTTATTGAATAGCATGCTGAATTCTCATCTTTAAATGCTGCCAATTTGTTAGCGAATACTTTTTTGCTGTGACCACCATCAGATGCCAAATCTGATTCATCAAAACAAATAGACATTTGTTTCATGTTTAGATTATTTTGTAGAAGAAAAGCAATGAATTTTTTGTAATTTTCAGTATCATACCAGTCAATGTTTTTTTCTTTACTAGCTCCAATCCATATCTCAATCGAGTTTTGATAGATGACCTTTTTTCTTAATTCTTCTAAAGTCATTTTATTTTGAATTACTTTCGCTAAAAATCTGCACGTTTTGATGTTGAGCCACATCTTGGGCATTCGCGGCCTTTGAATCGATTGTTACAAACTAGACATGAATACCTAACAGCAGTATCTTGACCCGTACCAAAAAATCCACCGCCACCAAAATTACCAGTTCCTCGCATACGGCCCATCATTTTTCGTCTAAGAATTACTGGAAATGCTATGAAAATTGCCAAGGCAACCCCAAGTCCCCATGGAAATGGAAGAACCATTTGCAAACCAATACTAATAGCTAATGATGCAAATAAGAAAATCAGATACATTTTATAATTAATCAAGACCTTATACTTCATCTCAAAAAACCTTATAAAGTTTTGTCAGCTTTTTTTTCTACTCTAATTCTCAATCATACAATTGTAATTTTTACAGAATTTCCTTTACTATCCCAAGCAAAAATATCATCATCTTCGTATGGAGATTTAACTATCAATGAAACTAGACCAAAAAAGTTGTGCAAATCGGGTATTGAGGGTTTAGCTGAACCACTTGGATGCGAATGCACTACTCCAACATAGCTTAGATCAAATGGCAAAAATGAATGAGGAAATCCTGCAAAGGTTGGACCAGAATTAGAAAATGGAGGAATGATTAGGGATTCAATTATAACATTTCCATTCTTTGATTTCCCTCTTAAAATGAGAATGCATTCATTAGGATGATTCATCTTACAATAGGAAAGAATTCCATCTCTAACTTTGCTTTTTAATGAAACCCTTCTCTCAAAATTCTTTTTTTTAAACAAAGCCACACTTTTTTTCATTCAAAAATTAATTAACTTTAGCATATTCTTGATCATAAGGTAACCAAAATTGTTGATCGGTAGAATTTTTTCAAGAGTAACTTTAAGTAGCTAGTCTAATTTGAGGTTTTTAATGAC
>CAWTZT010000072.1:0-3741 GCA_963919845.1 Thaumarchaeota archaeon CSP1-1 | reverse complement strand
CTATCACCAGATGATATTGGTAGGCTTTACGTTGCCACAGAATCGGCATTAGATGAATCAAAAGCAATGAATTCATATGTTATTGGAATGCTTGAGCAGGTTTATGGTCAAGAATCATTTGAGCACTGTGGTGGAATTGAAACAAAGTTTGCTTGTGTAAGTGGTTCTTATGCATTATATGATAATACAAACTGGATAAGAGCAGGAGAAGCAGAAGGCAAAAATGCCCTAGTTGTAGTTTCTGACATAGCTAAATACGACCTGGGGTCTAGTGGAGAAATGACGCAGGGGGCTGGCGCAGTAGCTATGTTGCTTAATGACAAACCAAGGTTACTAGCATTTGATCCTAAAGCTAATGCAACATCCATTAAAGATGAATACGATTTTTACAGACCATTAGGAAAAGAAACTCCAATCGTTCATGGACAATATTCTAATCTACTCTACCTCATTCAAGTCAAAAAGGCATTAGACGCATATAAGAAAAAAGTGCTTTCCACTGGCTTAATTAAACTAAAAGATGGTGAAACCCTTCTTGACCACATTGATTATTTGAATATGCATCTCCCATATAGCAACATGGGCAAAAAAGCTCTTGCATATTTAGTTCGACATGAATGGAGAGAGCTTCCAAGATGGAAGAAAATAATCGAAAAAATTGGAATGAATGAACCTACTCCAAAAGATCCTAGAGGAACTATTGAATCTGTTTTGGCAGATACAGAGTATATGGGAAAAGATCATGAATTTACAAAACTTCTAACAAAAACAGAAGAATTCCAAGAAATCTATGAATCAAAACTTGCTAGTTCATTAATTGCTTCAACAATGATTGGAAATTTGTACACTGCTTCACTTTACTTAGGTTTTAGAAGCAGCCTTGAATTCGAATATCAAAAAAGAGTTGATTTAGCTGGCAAACGTGTAGGTTTTGCTTCCTATGGAAGTGGAAGTAGTGCCATGGTTTTTAGTGGGATAATTCAACCAGAATACGAATCGGTAGTTAAAGACATGAATATTGAAGTAGATATTGGACCCAGAAAGAAGCTAAGCCTAGAAGAATACGAAATCATTCATGAAAATAAACGCTCACCAGACCAGAGTATTTTAGAAGGCAAAAAAGAATTTGTGTTAGTTGAAGTAAAGAAAAACCCCGAGAGCAGAGGCGTACGTAAATACACCTTTAATGATTAATTGAGAAGAGATTGAAGATCAATTTCTTTTTCAATAGAATCTCTCAAAGTTTCTAAATTAAAATTTTTTATGTTTGGCATCACCCCAAGAACTGGGATTCCAGTTAGTTTTTCTAAATCTCTTTTCAATTCATTTATTGAATAACCATTAACATCAAAATTATTAATAATAATTCCATGAACTCTCAAACCATAAATTGTACACATTTTACAAGTTAGTAAAGTATGGTTGATGGTTCCAATTCTAGATCTTGTAACTACAATAACATCTAAACCCATGTCTTTTATCAAATTAGTTACAAAATAGTCTTTTAGAATTGGAGTTAAGATACCTCCCATTCCTTCAACTAACATCATTTCATGGATTTTTAATAATTTTTTGAAATTTTGCAAGACCAAATCAACATCAACTTTAACACCAAGACTTTCAGATGCAGTATATGGGGAAGCAGGTATTGGAAAAAACTGCGGATTAATCAGTTGTTCTGAATCATCAATTTGAGCAGCTTTTGCAAGAATTTCGGTATCTTCTGATTTAAAACCGACTTTTTGGGCGGTACCGGCAGCAAATGGTTTCATAATACCAATATCAATACCCATTTTTTTTAATGCTGAAGCAATACCTGCAGTTATCCAAGTTTTTCCAACATCAGTATCGGTACCAGTTATGAAATAAGACTTCAATGTAAAAAACCACCAATTTTTTTGATTAATGTCTTACAAATCATATTTTTTATGAATATTTTTTATTGTCAGTATTGCACGGTCAATAAGAAGTTCTAATTCTTTTTCTGAAATGGCTAGTGGTGGCACCAACATCATAATATTTCCAAGAGTTCTCAAATAGATTCCATTCTTTTTGCCCTCTTCAAAAAATATCTTGTTAATTGATTTTTTAGGAGAAATAGGTGTTTTTCTTTTCTTGTTTTTTACTAATTCAATTCCCATCAACATTCCTTTATGCCTTACATCTCCTACTAAATCGAGTTCGCTGAATTCGTCTTTTCGTTTTCTAAAAACTTTGGATGTTTTTTGGATTTTTCTTATTAGATTATTTTTTTTGTATTGATTTAAATTTTCATTTGCTACAGTTGCTGCAATTGGATTCCCAGTAAATGTATGACCGTGAAAAAGATGTTTCGTTTCTTTAAAGTTTCCCAAAAATGAATCGTAGATTTTTTTAGTAGTAAGAGTTGCTCCTAAAGTAAGATAACCGCCAGTAAGCATTTTACCAAAAGCTACAATATCTGGAATGCTTTGTTGAGATTCATACTCTACTAACGAACCTAATCTGCCAAATCCGGTGGCAATTTCGTCTAGAACAAAAAGAACATTATATTTTTTACATAACTTACTAATTTTTTTCTGAAATCCTGGAGGGTAAATGATAACACCGCCAGCTACTTGGGCGCCACTTTCCATAACAAATGCAGCAATTTTTTCATTTGTAGATAGTAGTGTTTCAATTTTTTCTAAACAATATTGTTGGTATTCTTCAAAAGAAAAACCTCTTGGCAATCTATAGCTATTAGGAATTGGAACTTTACTTGTTGAAAAGAGTTGATTTTTGAATTTTGAAAAAAATTGTGGGACATAACCAACTGACATTGCACCAAAAGTATCTCCATGATATCCATTTTCTACGGAAGCAATTTTTGTTTTATTTTTAATTCCAAGATTTTTCCAATATTGTATTGCTATCTTAAAAGCAATTTCCATTGCTGTTGAACCATTATCTGAATAAAAAACTCGACTCATGTGAGGTGAGATCTTTATGAGTTTTTTAGATAAGATCTCTATGGGTTCATTTGTTAGGTTAAAGAGTGATGAATGTGGGATTTTTTTTGTTTGTTTGATTATTGCGTTGATTAATTCTTTTTTTGAGTGGCCCCAGACATTACACCACATGCTTGCAACACCATCAAGCATTTGATTTCCTTTAGAATCCACAAGCCACATTCCTTTGCCTTTAACAATTTTGTCAAAATTACCCCATTCTTGCATCTGGGTATTTGGATGCCATACAGAACTTTGGCTTTTCATAGATCCTGTCAAACGATTTCATCTTAATTGTACCTGAATAAAAAATGTAAACCTCTCTTTTTAGAGGGGTTAACGCTTCTAAAATCTTAATAAATCATTTTTGTGGCTAAAAACTAATGAATTCTGAAAATGAATTTATTCAAAACTGCTATGAAAAGGTTTTAGAAAAACAATCCTTATCAGATCATGATTCTGAAAAGCTCCTAAATGTTTCAAAATCTTCATTACAAATTCTTTCAGACTTGGCAAATAAGATTACTAGAAAATTTCAAGGGGATTTAGTAGATGTAGAACAATTATCTAACATAAAGAAAAACTATTGTAGCGAAGATTGTACATTCTGCGGACAATCTGCTTTCTTTAATACCAATGTAGATAATTATGAATTGCTCCCCAAGGAAGAGATAGTTAAACAAGCAAAAAAGGCTCTTGAAGAAGGAGCGCAATCATATTGTTTAGTAGCTGCATGGAAGGAACCTTCTGATTCTGATTTTCAAAAGATTTG
>CAWTZT010000071.1:0-2645 GCA_963919845.1 Thaumarchaeota archaeon CSP1-1 | reverse complement strand
GTTTTCAGCAGAGGAAAACTATACAGTTACTGGAAAAAGTGGAAACTCTCATCATATCAATATTCACGGTGCAGATACCCATCAAAGAACTGTATTCATATTCATTAAAAATCCTAACGCTGAAAATGATAATTCAGAACTTAATTCAAAAATAATTGAGGTCCTTGATACAACTCCTACAGTGGCTATTCTAATAGGATTTCCTTCTATTTCTGAGAAGGCCAAATCAATTACTTCAAGCTATAATATCTCCCTTGTAACCGAGCAAGACCCACAGGAAATACTTACATCAATTGATAGGATCTTGTCTGATAAGGTTCCCAAAATAGAGGGCTGATCTTCTTTGCATTTTCGTAATTTGTTAGATAGCAGGAAAATTTTCTACAAGCATCGGAGAGCAGTTAGCCAAGTTATTGGGAGTTTATTGCTTTTAGCAATTGTTGTTCCACTTGGAACAGTAGTACTGGTAAAAGGTACAACTGAAATCAATGCCTTTAATAATGAAATGACTAGTTCGGTTGTTTTCAGTAACAAAGGAATAAGGGAGGATCTTGTTTTTGAACACGTTCGATTTGATCCTCTATCAAATACTGTTGAGATAACTGTTAGGAATACAGGTTCAGTTGAAACACTTATTGACCGTGTTACATTAGTTAACATGACATCGCAAAAAATTTTATTCTCAATAGCAGGTGTTAGTTCTGTTGATACAACACCTGTACAAATTAAGGATAGTAGATTAATTACAATTAATGCAAACTTAGAATCAGGTTGTCTTGTGTGGGATTGTGGTTTAACAACTGAATATGAATACAAAATTTCAATAATTACTGCAAGAGGTAACTTCTTTGATACTGTTGCGAGGCCGTTTAACACATGAATGGTAAATTAAATTTTCGAAAAAGACGTGCTGTCTCAGAAATAATTGCAACTCTGATGATATTAGCTGTCACTGTAGCTGGTGCAGTTTTTATTTCAAACGCTATGCAAGGTTTTATGTACCCATCTAATTCAGGTAACTCTGTCACTGATGTACGTCCAGAATCTGTAAGTTTATTTGGATATGACACACGTGATTCTACAAATCTATCTGATGTTACTGGACTTGACAACAAATTCAATCAACTATTGCTTACAAACGGTGCAACCGAAGTGAATAAAATCCCATTACAAGATGGAACAGAATTCATTGTTTTACATTTGAGAAATCTAAGTACAAATTCCATATTTTTACACAATGTCCTAATTAGCAATGAAGGACATAGTTGGGATACTATCGCTGCAGGTCAAGTATTGGATCCTACATTTACTGGTGCTACTACTGGACAATTTCCTGCAGATGGCAAATTTAGCATTATTCCAATGTACAATGGTACTGGCCCAACTATTACGCAAATAGCCACAAATGAGGTGTTAGCAGACGGAGAAGTTCGAGTAATAATCAAACTAAGTGCCAATATTCCTCAGGATATAGGCATGTGGGATTCCCTTAGGATACTAGTAAATTATGGTGGGGCTCAGCCTGTTGAATATATTGTTTTGAGTGGGGATGCTAAATGGTAAATTCTTACAATAGACGAGGAATTTCAACAATAGTTGGGGGAATAATTTTTCTTGTTTTGCTAACAAGTGGTTTTTCTTCATTTTATATTGCACTAGATGTACAAAAAGACACAATAAACACGCAACGCGAAATTTCGAAAAGCATTGTAGAAAAAACTTTGGAACAATTTGTAATTTCGGCAGGAACTGATCCAGTTAACAATAAACTTGGAATTCAAGTTAAAAATCAAGGACCAAATCCAGTAGAAATAACAAACATTTGGATAATAAATAAAAGTTCAGTAGAAACCCCACCAAACTCTGCTAATAGTTATGATATAGACTATCAAGATGCTTTTATTCCTCCAGGTTATGGTACTCCAATTCTTGAAAATACTCCTCTTTACTTGGGTCCAAATGATTATACCATTAAAGTCGTCTCATCACTTGGTTCAATTAAACAAACAGATTTGACAGTTGGTGGACCCAATAATTTGTTAGCAGAGCTGTTTACAATACCTCCTGATGTTAGACAAGGAGAAAATGTAACGATTGCTTTGCGAGTTACAAATGTTGGTGACACCCCACTAGTTGATGTACAACCTCATTACATTCCTCCTGATGTAAATCCATTATCACAAATTTCTACTTCACAGTTCATATCTCCAAGTCCAGTTAAATTGGATCCTGCTGAATCAACAATCTTTACTTGGCATTACAAGATAAAAAGTAATGCATCTGTAGGACTTAAAGTAACATTCACTAGTGCTGCAAATGCAACTGATTTAGCTACTGGTTTTGATATTTTAAGTAATAATGCTACAGACAGGATTCTCATCCGAGACCCTCAAGGTGGTAGCGGAGAAGAAATAGTATTAAAAGATGAGTTGTTTGGCAGACCAGAACTTTTCTTGATATTACCCAATGTTTTTGGCGAATCTGATGATAAAGCATTGATGGGTCTTACTATTGCCAACCCAACTAACAAGACAATGATAGTAAGCAAAGCAACCATCAATTTTCTAAGAGCAAACTCTAATGATAATCAAAGGGTTTTGATATCTGGTTGTGGTGTTTTAGGCATTTCGCCTACTACTGGCTGG
>CAWTZT010000070.1:0-4701 GCA_963919845.1 Thaumarchaeota archaeon CSP1-1 | reverse complement strand
AGAATTTCAGATATGTTAGGACTAACATTTTTTCCTTCAACTAATCCTTTAATGGGAACACCACCATCTATTGTCAGTTTTAATGAAAATGAATTTGAAGAATTCTTTTTAGATTGAATTTTGTAAACAAATTTTCTGGCTTTCTTATATCCTTTATCTGATACAATTAATGGAATTTTTTTTAGTTCCTGAATTTTTTTTAAATCTTTTACTCCCATTTTCTTTTCCGTGTTTACTGAGATTGAAATATTAGAAAGAAACGGTAATGGTTCCTTTGGTATCAGATCAAGTACTCGAAAATTTGTTATTGTTATTTTATTAAGGGAATATTTTTTTGATAGAGTAGATTTTCTTTTATTTGGATTCAAAAGTTTTACAAAAAATGGTCTTCCATTCCCAAGAACTAGACTGTTTTTCTCTTCTCCACCAATCCAGGTGATTTTTGCTAGAGTACCACCAAATTTATGAAATAGAAATTCAGAAATTTTTCCTTCAACACTATTAAACTCTGAAATCCCGTGAAATTTACATGAAAAACAACCTCGACCTTGGCAACTAGGACACCTAGTTTGTTTTTGAGGAATGCCTCGAATTTTTTTCTGATATCTTCCATAAACAATTAAAGCTCTGACACTTACATCGCAATAATTATTTTTGAAATCAATTGTAAAAGTCAAATCCGGTAATCGATAATCTATTTTTTTTCTAGTTTTTTTTGCAAATTTTTTTCCTATTTGTTTAGTGATATCAGTTTTTACACTATCTATACCTCTAAGCCTAAATTTCGACCTAATGATATCATCTTTGTCAGTTATTGATGGTTGTAATTTAGCCCCAACCAGGAATGTAGAATATTGATATTCCTTATCAATTTCCAACATTTTATCCATGTATGATTCTAGGTTAGAAAGAATGTTCTTGCAAATGTAACATTTTGAAGCAGGTTTAACATTCAGAATCTTATTGATTCTTTTTCCAAGTAATTTATTAGATGTTAAAGATAAATTCTTGGCAAATAATCTTCCAAGACAATCCTCACATAAATCAAATTCATTAATAATTTGTTTGGCTGTAGAAATTATTTGTACAATACCAACATTCTTTTCAATTTTAGATTTTTTTTGAATCATCATTGAAAAACGTTAAACTTTGTGTAAAAATTTATCCTAATCCCATGCGTCGAAGGACTCCTTGCATTTGTCTTCCTTTGGATGCCTTCATCATATTTTTTGAGTTCTTATAATTTTTGATAAGTTCTTTAACTTCGTGTTCAGGCCAACCAGAACCTCGTGCAATTCGTTTTACTCGTGACGCATTTATTATGTCAGGATCAGCTTTTTCTTGTTTGTTCATACTTTGAATAATGTATCTCCATTTTTCAACTCTGCCTTCTACTTTATCAAGTTGATCTTCTTTAACCATTCCAGAAAGACCAGGCATATTATCTAATAATCCCTTCAGTGACCCAACTTTGGTAACTTCTTCTAGCTGATAATAGAAATCATCCATATTCATTTTACCGCTTGAAATACGTTTTAGTCTTACATCATCTCCCTCACTTTCTAATCTTTTTGCAAGATCTAAAAGTGCCTGAATGTCACCCATTCCAAGAAGTCTTCCGACAAATCGTGTTGGAGAAAATTTTTCTAAATCATCAATTCTCTCACCAGTACCAACATACATTATTTGTGCACCAGTTGCAGCTGAAGCAGCTATTGCACCACCTCCTTTTGCAGAGCTATCAAGTTTTGTAATTACTATCCCGCCCACTGGAACTATTTTGTGAAATGCTTCAGCTTGTGAAAAACATTGTTGGCCTATTGTACCATCTATGACAAGCAAAACAAGATCAGGTTCTGCCGCCTTTTTTATTTCCTTCATTTCATCTAAGAGAGTTTTTTCTTCTTTATGGCGGCCTGCAGTATCAATCAAAATTATATCCAAATTGGAGTCTTCAAAATGTTTAATTCCATTTTTTACAATTTGTGGGGAATCTTTGTTTTTTTCATCACCGTAAACTTCGACGTTTGCCTTTTCACACATTGTTTTAAGTTGTACTAATGCTCCAGGCCTATAGGTATCTGCTCCAACTACTCCCACCTTATAGCCTTGTTTTGTCAGAAATTTTGAAAGTTTAGCAGTTATTGTTGTTTTTCCACTTCCCTGGATTCCCAACATGAGAACTTTATTTTGCTTTCCTACTTGGAATGAAAATTCAGTTTCTTTTCCGAGTAGTTTAGCTAACTCATCATAAAGAATTTTTACGATATGATCCTTTCGTGATAACCCTGGAGGAGGAGTTTCATTAAGGGATCTTTCTTCCAAGTTTTTTGTAATCTCTAGAACTAACCTTACATTTACATCAGATTGTAAAAGTGCACGTTGAACATCTTTAGATAGTTCTTTTATTAGTTCTTCATCGACCCCAGATGAGTTAACAATTTTCTTAATTGCTGCACGAAGATTATTTTTTAGATTATCAAGCATTGTTATCTAATTTGGCCTCCAGTATTTCAAATCTTCCTCGATATCCATCCCAACTAGTCTTTGATTTTTCTATTTTAATTGGAGAAGTAAATAGTGGGCAATTAGTTACAAATGTCTCAGCCTCGCCGCCCTCAAAACTTAGATTAAATCCATTTTTTTGTGACAGATTTTGTAAAGTAATCAAATCCTCAGTAGTGATCTCTTTACCAAGCCATGATTCATCTAATCCTCCTGAAGTTACACTTATTATAATAAATTGGAATTTTGATTTTAGTAAATTTTCCATGTATTCTTTTTGGTTTTTTTTCCACAAGGGAGAAATCAAAGATATTCCGAGATTCTTAGAAATCTTTTCAAAACGTTTCTTTTGAAACTCGCTTAGTATCCCACCATGAACAATTCCTTCAATTCCATAATTTTCTTTTGCGTTGATTATAATTTGTTCCAAAGTACTTTCTTCGGCATTTGGATTTGTTGAGTCAACTTCAATAGAAATTTGTGGAATATTCATTGATTCAGACTGTAATTTTGTAAATTGTATGTTAGGAAAATGTAACAGTTGACTTTCTTGGGATTGCGGGAAAATAGTCACAACACACTCTACCTGATGACCTTCCATTTTGGCTTTATAGATAGAATAGGTACTATCTTTGCCTCCAGAAAACAATACTGCTACTTTCATGAGATTATATTATGAAAAGCTCTATTTCATTTTTCTATTGTTCTAAATGAAAAGCCGTGGATGCTTCAAAACTCATAATCCTCATCAAAAATCAGATGGCTTTTCTAGTCATCATCAGCATCCAAACTAGATGCATTAATTCGTATTATTTTAGTAGTGAGGATTGTATGTATGACTAATTTATTACGTAAATTGGATTCCACACTTTAACAGCGTTCAAATCGGATGGGATACGTGACAGCATAGTTCCTTTTTTGTGTAAAACCATTGCAAAAATTAACTGAATTTAATAAAAAAGTTGAAAATCTCATTGAATCGTGACAATTGGTTTAGAGATAGTATTTCTTGCAACAGCAGATGTCGGGGCTGAACATTTCGCTGTTGGAGGGGCGATGATGGCAGCAATAGCGGGCTTTATTATACCATTTATTTACACACGAAGAAACACATCCCTTTGGGGCCATATAGAACTTGCAAGAATTTTCGATGGACCCAAATTCTCTGGTGGAAGTAAGAAGCTGCGCTCAAAATATGAAGAAGGTCAAGAGATTTCTGAGGATGAATTGAGGTTAGCTGCAGAACAAGTTCGTTCAGAGCTTATTGTTGTTATGGCAATGACCGGGACAGGTTTAGCTAAGAAAAAACGTGTTTTTAATGATCACTCAGACACTATTGTTAAAACGATTGATTCTTACAGAAAATACCTTGAGGAATTTGAATCCAGATTATATGGGGGGGAATCTGATCCAGTGTTTTCAGAATTTGAGATTCCTCTTAAAAGATTCTACAATACCGCTCAGCAGTGGATAAAAGAAGGTAAATTGGTAAAATCGGTGAAAGATTAGTTTGGTAAATTACGAGCTAGGACCTCTAGCACCATATGTAACAGATCCTGAGTGGCAATTTGTTGGAATGGCAATCGCAATGGGCCTTACTGCTTTTGCATTTTTTTATCCAACATATTTTTCTCGAAGACAGAATATGGGAAGAGGATTATCCGAAGCGATTAGAATTCTAGAAGCAGATGATTCATGGAGAGCAAGACGTATTCTTATCTTAAAATACGACGAAAAACTCGTACCAAATGAAAAGAATTTAAAAAACAGTGCTGAAAAAGTTCGAAACGATCTGTTAATGATAGAAGGTTTGATAGAAGAGAAAGGCGTTCCAACAAAGATTTTACAAGAACTATATTCAGGTGTTTTTGTTAAAATGATAGAAGTTTATGTAAAATTCATGAAAGAGTTTTATCCTGCTGCCCAAATTGAACGCCCGATTAGAAAACTTTTCAAAAGATCCTATAGGTATCATAAACACCAATCAAAAACTACAAAAGGAATGGAAGATGTCGCATTGAATTTATGGGATAAACTTGGATTATAGAAATTTACTTTTTTTAGATTCTCCTTTAGTTATCATCCACCAACGAAAAAAAACTATAAGAGAAATACCGACAATTATTGCTACGATAAGCAAGTATTGGTCTGTATGTTCTTGAAAAATACATTGCTGAATCTGACTGTGAAGTTCGT
>CAWTZT010000069.1:0-9518 GCA_963919845.1 Thaumarchaeota archaeon CSP1-1 | reverse complement strand
TAGTTTGAAAACATCTGCTATAATTCCTGTAAAAACATTTTCCAATGCTAAAACACGATTAAACATTGATGAAGAAAAAAAAATCATTATTTGTAAATTAATGTTTGAAGAAGTTTTACAGACTTTGTCTGTTTCAAATCTGATTGATGAAATTGTGGTTGTCTCAAAAGATGAAGAAGCACTCAAAATCTCAAAAAAATTCAATCCAATTCAACTAGTAGATAATGAAACCGGTGTGAATGATGCTGTTGCCCTAGCTGATGATTATGTAAATAAAAATGGTTTTGATACATCAATTGTATTCCCACAAGACATTCCATCCATGAAAACACAAGATATTGATTTTTTATTACAATTTCAAAACCCACCCAAGTTTTCATTAATAGTTCCTTCGCGAAGATTTGATGGAACAAATGCTCTTGTTCGTATGCCTGTAGATTTAATGAAAACACATTATGATGAAGATAGCTACAAAATCCATCTTACTACGGGCAAATCATATACTCAAAACACTTCATTGGTTTTTGTAAGGAGAATTATGATGGATGTAGACAATATGGATGATCTCCAATTTTCACTATCACAAAATGAAAAACCTACTTTTTCTCAAAAAATTCTACAAATTTTGGGCCCCTAAAATATGAAATTAGCGAAATATTTATAAATAATAATTTAGCAAATGTTAAATACAACTAATCAAGGATTTGGCGATTTGTTATGGTAAAAAGTGAAAACACAAAAGATAGATGTCCTAGATGTGGAAAAGGTAATCTTGTTACAGATACAAACACTGGTGAAAATTTCTGTGGCAAGTGTGGTTTTGTAATTACTGATAAAATAGATGAGTCAGGACCTGAATGGAGATCATTTTCAAAAGAAGAACATGAAGGAAGAAGCCGTACTGGTGTTCCGACATCTTTAGCCATGCATGATATGGGGCTTGCCACAATTATTGGTCCCCAAAATAGAGATGCTACTGGAAAACCTCTGTCTGCTTCAATGAAGAGTACAATTGAACGCCTAAGAACTTGGGATAGTAGAAGCCAAGTTCATGAGCCAGTTGACAGAAATTTTCGGCAGGCATTTAGTGAGCTTGATAGACTCAAAGATAAATTAGCTGTCGGGGACCCAGTGATTGAAAAAGCAGCTTACATTTACAGAAAAGCCTTAGAAAAAGGTCTAGTAAGGGGACGTTCAATTTCAGCATTAATTGCTTCTGCTTTATATGCCGCATGTCGTGATACTGAAACTCCAAGAACATTAAAGGATATTTCAAATTCAAGTAACATAAAGCGTAAAGATATTGCTCGTTGTTATAGATTGTTGCTCAGAGAACTTAACCTAAAAATGCCCGTAGTCAATCCAATAAAATGTGTTGCAAGAATTGCAAGCAAGGCAAGTTTATCTGAGAAAACTAAACGAGATGCATCAAAAATTCTTAAAACTGCTGAAGAAATGAAAATTTCTGCAGGAAAGGATCCTATGGGTCTTGCAGCAGCAGCACTTTATGTTGCATGTGTTACCAACGGTGAAAATAAGACTCAAAGAGATGTAGCAGAAGCTGCTGGAGTAACAGAAGTTACAATAAGAAACAGATACAAAGGACTTAAAATTGCATTAAATCTCTAACTTTTTTTCTTTTTTCAAATTTACATAATTTATAATCATCATAGTAATTGCTATTGCTCCTGTTATCATAAATAAGATTTCCATAGTATGTATTAATGAATTTGAAAATGCATTTTGAATAGAAAATTCGTTAATGTCTGCAATTAAATAAACATATGAAAAAATAAAGTAATTTGCTGCCCAATGAACTAATATGGCAGAAATTAATCCATGTTTAAAATATACCCAACCAATAATAATGCCACTCGCAGTTGCCTGCGCAAATTTTCCTAAACTCCACGGCTCTCCTGAAATTATATGTGCTGCCCCAAAAAAAATTCCAATAACAATAATTAAAATAATTACTCGTTTCAATTGATATTCGTCAATGAATTCTGCTGGATGCCATAATGACTTGAAAAACAATCGAATAGAAGATTTTTGTGTATACATAGCATAAAGGGGGATACCTATTAACAAAACTCTAAAACCAATTTCCTCAGTAATAGGTGCAAGTGTCACGTTAAAGAATTGTATTAAAGCATTTGATGATTCTGGTGCTTCAGTTTTTATTCCAAAACTATCTTGAACAAAAATAATTATCGATGAAACAACAATTAAAATACAAAACCATTTGATTACTGCTACAAGATAGTTAGATTTTGGTTCTCTTTTACCTTCCATCATAATGGGCATGATGGATCTTAAAAAATTTGTTTTAGGTCCGAGCATTGTTATAGTAAAAAATACTACATAAACACTCCAAATTACAATAAATGCATCACCCAATTCCAAATCTACTGGAATCTTAAATGCATTTTCTGCAGGAAAAAAATCTATTTCGTTTAAAGGGTAATCAAAATTTATATCGTTTTCAATTGTGGAATTAAAAATTATATAAGCTCCAACTGGAAAGGATAGAATCATCAAACCAAAAATTACTGAAATAAGTGCTGCAAAGGGAATCCCCAATCCTTGCAATAACTTGTTTGGTTCTGACACGTCTTTTTTTAATGAAGTTCTATGGAAGATTCTGCAAATCCCATCTTCACTAATGTGTCTTTGATGGTTTCACGATGATCACCTTGCAGAAAAACATATCCTTCTTTTGCAGTTCCCCCACAGGCATATTTTGCTTTTAATTCCCGTGCCACATTCTCTAAGTTGTTTATTTTTGGATCAAGACCTTCTATCATCGTACCTTTTTTCCTGAAACGTCGTGTTTCTAATCTAATAACAATATGAGTACTATCTTTGTCAAGATCACTACAGGCGCATAAATCTTCAGGAAGGCCACATGTGTTACAAATTACCGCCATTAATCGATGAATAATTCCTTTCACATACTATTAAGGCTTCGCTGATTCATAGTATATCTTAGGCAAAATTATGAGATTAGGTTTTTTACAAGGTTATACAGATAATCATAGTGTCAAAGGAACTTAGCAAAAGAGCCATTGATATGCTCCTAAATGGTGCAACATTAGTTGAAGCACCATGTCCATATTGTAGAGGTGTAAGAGTAATGAAAAATGGCCATGCTTTATGCATTAATTGTGGAAAAGAACCTGAAATTAATCAATCTGGCAAAGATTCTTTTGAAGAAAATAATAACAAACCAAAGGTGGTTGCCCCAATAACTATTTTGGAGCAAAAGCTTGAGACCTTATCAAAGGACCTAGAAGTCGAAAAAGACCTTGAGAAACAAAAAGAGATCTTAAAATCAATTAACTTGCTAGTTGAAATAATAGGCAAATTAAAAAAATAACAAAAAAGTTTTTATGTACAGATCTTCACTTGAAATTAAATCATGAGTAGTAAAAAAAGTAAAAGTGCCCCACTTCCTGCATCAAGCGCAGGACTTTTGCGATTCTTTGAAGATGAAACAAAAGGTTACAAAGTAGATCCTAGAATTATTGTTACAATTCCCTCAGCTCTTATTGTAGTCTCTTGGCTCATGGATATTTTCTTGGTACAGTGACAGACTAATGTCAGAATACCATGATGATGTTTCTAAAATTCATAAACGATATTCTCTAACATTAATTAATCCATCATCATTTTATTTATCACTAATTCTTTCAATAATTTTTGCTGCATTGATTGTTGTACTCACACATTTTTTTTATCTTGGTAATGATGACATTTTACTTCCATTATTGTCAGTTGTTGGAGTGTTGTTAGTAACCCAATACATTGATTCACGTTTTACAAAAAATAAAGAATATTCAAAATCATTACATTTGTCTTTGTTTGGAAACGCTCTTTGGTTATTAGCAATAGTTGCTGGCTATCTTTCGTTTCTAATTTTAAACAGAGCTGACCTTCCTCTAATATTCATAACAGAAGGAATGTTTTTGTTCACTAGCTTTAGAATTGGACTTTTTACAACTGTTCTTGGTGCAAGTTTGAAAAAAGCTTGGCTAGTATGTTTTATTCAACCAATCGCAATGTATCTAGCTTTAATTCCTTCAGATTTATGGATGCAAAGTATTTTTAATGTACAAGCGCTGGTAATTGGATGCACGTTTTTGGTTGTTGCAAGTGCCTGGTCTTTTTTAACTGACAGAGCTGGAAGGCCTGGGATTAAGAGTACTCATCAATTAATACAAGCATATCTTGCATCGTTATCAGAAGATGAACCATCTGAAGTTGAATCGCTTCTTTCACAACGTTCTAAGCAATCTAAGATTTCAACATCTCAAATAAGAATTCGTTCACAAAACCACAAATCAGACTTTAGAATTGTTATACCTGGTATTCATCCCGGCCCATTTCATCCTGTTGGAGGTAGTAATATCACGTATCTGATATACAAAAACATGAATTCTTCTGCAATGGTAATGCATAGCATTTCTAACCATTCTCTTAATTTGCCTTCAAAAAATGATGTGGAAACATTCCTTCATGATTTATCCAAAAGTTCAATATCTTCTGAAGGTGGAAATTGTACCGAACCAGTAACTGTTCAGATTAACAAAGCAAGGGTTGTTGGTTTACTTTTTGACAAGACTGCACTTTTGTTTCTTTCATTATCTCCTTACGGAATGGAGGATCTTCCATTACAGATAAGAAATGATATTGAACAATATTCAAAAAATCGTAAATTTGAACGAGTATTACTTGTGGATTGTCATAATGCAATGGGCGATGAAATTTCTACAAATGATTCCGAAGATTTACTCACTTCAGCTAAATCTTGTCTAGATAATCTAATCTCAAAAGAAAAGTATCCCTTACAATTTGGTTACGCAAATTCAATAGATATGAATCTCAATGTGCCAGATCTTGGAATGGGAGGAATTGGAGTTCTTTGTATAAAATTAAACAATAAAAAATATTTTCTTGGATGGGCAGATGCTAATAACATGGAAAATGGTGTAAGAGAATATGTAGTAAAACAACTTTCAGAAAATGGTGTTGACCTTATTGAAATTTGTACATCTGATACACATTATACAAGAACAGAGGTTCGAACAAGAATGGGATATTTTCAATTTGGTAAAGTTTCTAAATCAAAGGAAATCGCTAATTGGTTCCTGGATATTGCAAAAAAGTCTGAAAAAAATATTGAACAAGGTTCGTTTGAAATTTTAGAAAACGAATCCGAAGTTAAAATAATGGGACCCTCAATATTTCGAGATTATTCCCAAGCCGTAGAAAACACTTTGAGAATATCTAAACAATTTATTATTGGTTGTGCGGCTTTTTTCATATTAACTATGTTTCTATAGTCTTTAATTCATCTAAATTACCATAAAAATCATCTACAAAAGATGAAAATTGTGATATGGGAATTATTGGTACCTTCTCAACGAAGTTTAATTGTTCTTGAAATAATGTCACAATAGCGGGAACTGCTATGGCACCTTGTGTTTTTGCTACATAATGTCTTACTCGTTCAATTTGTTTTTTTACTGAATTATTAATAGATGAATTGCTTTGTCTTTTCCAATGTTTGCAGTCTATCAAAAGAGCAACACCATGATTTATTCCTATAACGTCAATTTCCATTCTAGGTTTGGTTAGAATAAAATTTCTAATTATACTAAATCCTTTTAATTCTAAAATCTCAGCCGTCAAACCTTCAAAGTCTTTCCAATTCAAGTAAGATGAAACTTCTTCTATTGGGGCTCCTTCCTTTATGGCAAAAAGAGCGGCATTTAGTTTATCTCCTGATGTGAAATTGATTAAATCTTTCTCAAAGGAACCAATTCCATTTGCAACTAATACATTAAGTATTTCTTTGGAAGAAATTTGATCTGTTTTTGCTACAATAGCAAAATCCAAAAATGAAATTCCTCCTGGAATTATTCCATCTAATCCTTGAATAAGTGACTTGAGATGCATTTTAATTCATTTAAACTACCTTAAATTATACCAAATGTGAAAGTTTCTCATGAAACTTTTGCTAGTGACAGTACTAGCAGTATTTGGTTCTGTAACTGCTTTTGCATCTGAAGGAACATTTGTAGATGAGGTGCTATTTATTCAATACCTTGATGAAAATACAGCTCTTGAGGAAGTAAAAAATGGGAATTTGGACATTTATTATTACAGAATTTCATCTGATCTAATAGATACTTCAAAATCACGTGAAGGTTTGAAGGTTTACGAGTCAACCGGAGGGTCATATAGTATTCTTCTCAATCCCGCAGAAACTGGAGATTTTAACCCATTTTCAATCACTGAAGTGAGGTATGCAATAAATTATCTTTTAGATAGAAAATTAATTGTAAACGAACTGATGGGAGGTTATGGTGTTCCAATGATCTCAAACTACGGGCCCTTTGATCCAGATTATTTATTTCTCCTTGATGAATTAGAATCATTTCATTTTAGATACAATCCATCTTTGGCAGATGAAATGATTACTCAAGCATTACTAAAAGTTGGAGCCAAAAAAATTGATAACATTTGGACATTCAATGGCAATGAAATTGAGTTAACTGGATTCATACGAAGCGATGATCCCATAAGAAAATCTATTGGGGCCATTCTTTCTTCTGAACTCGAACAGATTGGATTCAAGGTAAAAAAAGACTATGGTGATTTAAACAAGGCCTTTGTTATTGTGTATGGTTCAAATCCAGCAGATTTGAAATGGAATTTTTATACTGAAGGTTGGGGTGGAAGATCAGCTTTTGTAAAATACGATCCTGTAGGATTAGGGCAAATGTATTCTCCTTGGTTTTCAAACATGCCAGGTAATAATAATCCCACATATTGGAATTACAAGAATGATTATCTTGATACCCTAACTCAAGAAATCTACACAGGAAATTTTAGTTCTGCTGAAGAAAGAATTGAGCTTTTCCGCAAAGCAACAAAAGAAGCAGTTAAAGAATCTGTTAGAATTTTCATTGCTAGTAAAATTGATCAATACGTAGTTAATGAAAAAACTGATGGCGTAATCAATGATTTTGGTGCAGGGGTTCCTAGTAGGTTTACCCCAATTAATGCAAGAACTGATTCAAACTCTCTTACTATTGGTGTTAAACAAATCTACCAAGGAGCATGGAATCCTATAATGGGACTAAGTGATATCTATAGCAGACAGATATGGGATACATTGTATGATCCCGGCGTCTTCAAACATCCGTATACTGGAGATACTTTTCCCATTAGAACATCTTGGGAAATAGAGACTGCCGGTCCCAACGGAAAATTGACAGTACCTGAAGATGCTATTACCTGGGATCCTCCCTCACAGCAATGGAAAAAAGTAGGTCCTGAAATTGAATCAACAAGTAAAGTTACTTTTGATATGACTTTCAGTAATTGGCATCATGGCCAACCCATGGATATCAATGACATTTTGTATTCACTTTACTTTACTTTTGAATGGGGTTCAGAACAACTAGAAAACGATAAAACCTTTGATTCAGAGTATACTCCTAGAGTTTCACAAACTGTAAAAACATTGATTGGTGTAAAACTCGTTGATAGTGATACCATTGAGGTATACGTTGATTTTTGGCATTTTGATGAGGGAGAAATTGCTGATTGGGCAAGTCAATGGAGTGCAACTCCTTGGGAACTAATGGCAGCAATGGAACAAGCAGTAATTGATGGGAAAGTTTCTTTTTCTAGATCAGGGGCTGTAAGTAAAAATGTAAACTGGCTTTCATTATTAGTTCCTAATGATGCCGCAATGATCAGGGATTATCTAGAAGAATTCAAACGAACTAGTTTCATTCCCCCAGCATTGAAAAAATTTGATATTAGACCTCAAGATGCCAATTCAAGATATGATTCATCAATCGACTGGATAAATGAATATAATCATGCAATAATTAGTAATGGGCCATTCTATCTTCAAAGATACTCGCCTGAATCAAGAACTATTTCCATAAAATCATTTGATGATGCAAGTTATCCATTTCAGGCAGGTCATTGGAAGGATTTTGAAAATGTCAAGTTTCCAAAAATTATCCAAATTGAATTTCCAAATATAGTCAATAAAGGCAGTAAACTTTCCATTCCAATTACAACTGAGGATGCATCTAAAATTCATTATTTTCTTACTAATTCAGAAGGAGTTACTATAGCATCTGGAATAAAAGAGCTAGATGGGAGAATTTCAGAACTAACATTTTCTGAAGAACAGACTTTGAAACTTAGTGATGGTGCAAATGACTTGAAAATTTTTGCAATATCTGATTCTGTTTTAAGGCCAGACGTGTACAGTCAAGGATTTTTGGCATTAGCTGATACTACTGAATTGCCAGAAGTTTCAACTATGGAATTTATTGAAAATAGAGAAAAAGATGATTACTTTGGAATTATTTCTATAGTAATTGGGATAATTATTGTATCACTAATTATGTATTTTAGACGAGCTAGGAAAAGATCACAAAACTTACAATCTTAAGCCATTTTGGTTCCAATGATAAATAATGTGCCATACTCACGCTTCCATTTTTTTTGATTCTTTAAATCCTTAACCTGTTTTGTTTTTGTCTTGAATCCTGTTTCTTCAAACATTTTTTTCCATTCAATTTTTGATCTAAGATCTAATGGGATTTTCATTTGATGTGACCATCTCATGGTTGCTTTATTATCTTTGTAAAAATCAGTTCCACAAAAAAACTGACCTCCTCTTTTGAGTAACTTGAATATCTTTAGTAATGATGATTCCATGGGTAATGAATAATATAATGATTCCATAGAAAAAATATAATCAAATTTTTCTTTATATCTCCAACTTTGAATATCGGTACAAAAATAAAATTCGTTTGCAATTTTTTTTTTTGATTTAGCTTTATCGATCATATTTTTACTCTTATCTATTCCTACGGCTAACTTGCAATTTTCAAAACTTGCGATTTTTCTTACCACCCATCCATTTCCACATCCAACATCTAGAAATGAAAACGGTTTTTCAAACTTTATGGATTTTAAAAATTTTAACACGGTTTTTGCATGTTCTTTTTCCATCAATTCAGAACGTCCAATATTTGCCCATTTATCAAACGTTTGTGAAACTTTATCCATCAAGTTTCATTTCAGCCATTTCAATTTCAATGTTGAGTAGATATCTACTGAGCTTTTGCATGAACGATTTCTACTTAAGGCTTAAATTCAAATTTCGTAACGAAAATCAGAATCAAAATTGCCTGATGAATCTTGTAGAAACTGTGGGGGATCTCTAATAGATTGTACCTTATGTGCGGAATGCAGAAAAGTGATTAGTATGATTTGTAAACACTGTGCCAATAGGACTTTGGAACAATTCCATGGTTCATGTATGTATCAGGTTGATAATATCCAAACCACAACCGAAATTGGAATGGATTATGAAAATATGAATCCAAAAATTTTGTCACTTGCATAAAAGATTTTATTTTTATAGATTTCTTCATACTGATAAATTATGAACAAACCTTAAGTAAGATAATCAATTTTTG
>CAWTZT010000068.1:0-2916 GCA_963919845.1 Thaumarchaeota archaeon CSP1-1 | reverse complement strand
TGCAAATCTACTAGATCCATCAAATGGATGACGTAAGACAAGGACATCAGAATAAATCGACATTATTTTTACAGTATCTGCTAAACTCTCTCCTTTTTGTGTTGAAGATGATGATATATCAGATATTCCAAAGGAGGTACCACCAATTGAGGCAATAGCAGCTTCAAAACTTAAGCGAGTTCTAGTACTTGGTTCGTAAAATAAATAGCCCAGAGTTCTGCCACGTGCAATTTCTCTTCTTTCATTTGGGTTTATTTTCATAATTTTTTCTGTGGCATCAAAAATTAATTCTAGTTTTTGTTTATCTAAATCCCGGATAGAAATAATATCTTTTTGAAAAAATTCATTCATACTTTGAATCATATATAGCGGTGCATATACAAAGTATTCTGATGCAGGAATCAGATCTTCTAGTTAGGCGAATCAAAGATGGAACTGTAATTGACCACATTGATCAAGGAAAGGGCCTCAAAGTTCTAGAAGCCCTTGAAATCAATGGAAAGGAGGGAAATGTTATTACTATTGCACTAAATGTCCCAAGCTCAAAATCAAAGAAAAAAGACATCATCAAGGTTGAAAATAGATATCTGGAAGATGCAGATACGAATAAACTTGCAGTAATTGCTCCAAAGTCTACTATCAATATTATAAAAAATTACAAGCTTGTAGAAAAAAGACGTGTTTCTTTGCCAAATGAAATTGATCAAATATTTAGATGCTCGAACCCAGATTGTATAACAAATAGCAATGAACACATTGAATCAATAATGGATGTTATTGACAAGACTGGTCTTGTTTTAAAATGCAGATACTGCAGTAGAATTTTAGACGTAAATAAACTAAAATATTATTGAGACAATTAAAAATTTTAAAATTTCAGATTAAATCTGGTTTATTGTCCTAAGATTATAAACATCATTACTATACCATAGATAGCAATAGATTCTACCATGCCAATGAAGATGAAAACCTTTGATTGTAGTGCAGGATTTTCACTGATAACTGCAAGACCAGCTGAACCTACATAACCTAGTCCAACACCTGCTCCACCTGCTGCAACACCAAATGCAATTCCAGCACCAATTAGTTTTGCACCATTATCAGAGCCACCGGTAACTTCATCTTGAGCATAAGCCACTGCCATTAAACCAGAAATTGAAATAATCATTGTTGTCAAAAATAAAAGCATGATTGGTTTCATTAACGCCTAAATCACCCAAGGTTCCATATTTAAATCATGATGTGTTTTGTAAATCAAATTTCATCTAATGTTTTCTTTTTAAAATTTTTGAGATCATCTTTGATTGAATTTTCAAAATTTGTATAATCTTGTTCCAATTGTTTTTTAGAGTTTTCCAATAGTTTTTTTATTTCATCTTTGGGCATGGTTACTTTCTCTTCTCAATCTTTGCTTTAACTTTTTTTAATCTTACAAAATCCTCTCTTTCTCTTTCTTCCAATGTAGCAAGAATAAATTTTATTCTCTGTTGGTATTGTGGAATAATGACGTTTTCAAGAGCATTTAACAACTTTTGAGTTTTTTCTAATGCTTTTGCTAAGCTAAAAATTGAATTTTCGTATTCAGCGGCCTTACAGATTTTAGGAAGCATCGCTTTGATTTGTTTTGCGGCTCTATCAATAGAAGAATTAGTATCTGAAAATCCATATGGCATGGATTGTGTGTCTTTCTCAGTCACATTAAGTGCTGGAATTTTTACATCAACTACACGTTTAATGTTTACATCTACTTCCATTACTGCTGGTGCAGATTGTGCAACAGAATCAACAGTATTTGTACCCAAAGCTAAGTATGCTTCATTGACTGATTTGTATACATCTTGAAGTGGTTCCCAAATTCCACCTCGTGCTTTAGTTGCTTCGTCAATCATTTCTTCAATGTTTTTTAGTAATACTTTTCTTTTATCATCAAGAATTTTTTGGACCATAGTAGCGACTTGACTTGAACGTTTGTACCTTAAGAGTTCGATTTTGGTTGCAGTTACATTTTGCCCAAAAGACATTAGCTAACTTTCCTTGTAATATTGTTCGATATACTTGTCTTTGACTTTGTTTAGTTCATTTTTGGGTAAATTAGAAACGTTTTTCCATTGTAACCCAAGAGTTTCTTCGATGGTTCTGTTTTCATCTATATCTTGAGTCAAGAAATTTTTTTCAAAATCATCACCAAAATCAAGATATTTTAAATCTACACCTGTTAAACCTCCCTTGCCTACAATTCCTGCTAGTGCTCGAACTTCTTGAGCTCTTGAATATGCATCATAGTTTTGGTTAGAGATTTCTTGATGATCAGCACGAGTTTTATCTTCTCCAATACCGTCTTTCATGATTCTACTAAGGCTCATGAGGATGTTAACTGGAGGATAGATACCTTGTCTAAACAAATCTCTACCAAGTACTATTTGACCTTCTGTAATGTATCCAGTTAGATCAGGTATTGGATGAGTGATATCATCTGATGGCATTGATAAAATTGGCATTTGTGTAACACTACCTTTTTTTCCTCGTAACCTACCGGCTCTTTCATAAATGGTTGACAAGTCAGTATACAAATAACCTGGATAACCTTTTCTTCCAGGTACTTCTTCTCTAGCTGCACTAATCTCTCGGAGGGCCTCTGCATAGTTTGTCATATCAGTTAGTATTACAAGTACATGCATTCCAAGATCAAATGCAAGATATTCAGCAACTGTTAGTGCTACTCTGGGAGTGATGATTCTTTCAATTGCTGGATCATCAGCTAGATTTAGGAATAAAACGCTTCTTTTTAAGGCTCCAGACTCTTCTAGACTTCTTCTGAAATATTCTGATTCACTATACTGCACTCCGATTGCAGCAAAAACTACTGCAAATTCATCACTAGTTCCTACAACAGATGCTTGACGTGCAATTTGTGCT
>CAWTZT010000067.1:0-5767 GCA_963919845.1 Thaumarchaeota archaeon CSP1-1 | reverse complement strand
CTTAGAAAAAAAACTTTCTCGACATAAATCTCAAGAAGAAGGTTTAGTTTTTCCAACAGGCTACATGGCAAACTTGGGTTCTATTTCTACATTAATACAAAAAGGCGATCTTGTTTTTAGCGACAAATTAAATCATGCCAGCATAATTGAAGCGTGTAGGTTATCTGGTGCTACAATATCCATCTACCAACATAACAATATCGATGATTTAAGTAAAAAAATCAAGAAAAAAAATAAACGTAAATTCATTATTTCTGAGGGAATTTTTAGTATGGATGGCGATTTTGCAAAACTAAAACAAATTACAGAAATTGCAGAAAAAAATAATATTATTACAATACTTGATGATGCACATGGAGATTTCACAGTAGGTAGAGATGGGAAGGGTTCTGCAGAACATTTTGGTGTTGCAAAAAAAATTGATCTATACATAAGTAGTTTAAGTAAAGGTTTAGGTTCTTTTGGAGGTTACATTGCATCTCAAAAAAACATAATTGATCTATGTATCAATAAAGCAAGATCATTCATCTATACTTCAGCACTTCCATCATTTTTGGTAGAATATTCCTTGAAAAAATTTGAATCAAACAGAGGAAAACAGCAAAAAAAACTTGCAGAGAATGTAAAACAAATTTTAAGAGGATTAAGACAATCGGGATACAAAATAGAATCAGAAACCCACATTATTCCAATAATAATAGGAAGTGAAAAAATTGCTTTAGATTTTGGTAGATTTCTTTTTAATAATGGAATTTACGCGCAGCCAATTCGATACCCAACTGTTCCACAAAACAAAGCAAGGATTAGAATTTCAGTAACTGCCTGGTTGTCTAAAAAGGATATTGATTATTCTATTAGTGTTTTTGAGGCTGCCAGAAAGAAATTTAGAATTCAATAATTATCTTAGTGTATCAATTCCACCAAACATTGGAGAGCCCATGAAAAATGCTAAAGTAACTACTACGCCCAAAATAATTCCAACAATAAGAATCCGTTTATTCATAGCCAAAATCAATCCTTGAGGGATAAAAAGCAATTGTTAGAAAAACTAGATTTGGAATAAGGCTTTAATAAAAAATTTGTAAAACTAGGACATGTCGGAAGTTAACTTAGCCATAGCTGCACTAGCTGGATTAGGTTCATTTGTTGCACCATGTATACTACCAATGATTCCTGCCTTTTTAGCATATATTTCTGGGACAGCCATTATAGAATTAAACCAAAAATCAGGCACAAAAACGATCTCAGTCAATAGAACAAATGTCATTTTAAATACCATATTTTTCGTTTTAGGTTTTTCAGTTGTCTTTTCAGCTTTGGGGGTAATCATAAACAGTACATTAGGAAGTGTATCTGCTGATTTAATATCAGGATTTAATCAAATTGGAGGAATTATAATAATTTCATTTGGGATATTTTTATTATTAACAACTAAATTCCGTTCATTAAACATTGAAAAAAAATTCTTCCCAAAAAGAGCTTCTGCAAGTTACCCATTATCTTTCGTATTTGGTTTAGCATTTGCAGCAGCTTGGACTCCTTGTGTAGGACCAATTTTGGGCACCATTCTAACTTTGGCATCAACAACTCCTAGTATAGCTTTCAATTTATTACTTGCATATTCATTAGGATTAGGAATTCCGTTTATTCTAATGGGGATATTTTTTTCACGTGCTACTAGAATTATTAGGGCAATGAGCAAGCATCTAAAATATTATTCAGTTATAATGGGAGTATTCATTATATTTTTAGGAGTTTTAGTGTTTACTAATCAATTAGCATACATTGCAAATTTTCCACTTTTAAATGAATTAATTCTTGTGGGATGATTAGATGAAGCCTGAAATTAAAACAGCAATAATTTTAGGGATTGTAATAGTAGTAGTAATTGGTGGTTTAAGTGGAGTATTCTCAAGTATTGAGACATCTCAAACTTTAGGACTAGATGAAGACAAGGAACAAGATCAGGGAATACAAAATATCGATAAAAGTAGATTCAAAAAAGCACCAGCATTAACAGGAATCGCAGGATACATCAACACTTCTCCTGAAAAATTGCAAGATGAATTAAAAGGAAAAGTAGTGTTGTATGATATTTGGACTTATAGCTGCATTAATTGTGTGAGAACTCTTCCTTACATAACTGAATGGAATGAAAAATATTCAGACGAAGGACTCGTAATTGTTGGAATTCATTCTCCAGAATTTGAATTTGAAAAAAATGAAAAAAATGTCCGCACTGCAGTTGACAAATATGGAATAATGTATCCTGTTGTTCTAGACAATGATATGGAAATATGGAAAGCTTTTGAAAACAGGTACTGGCCAAGAAAATATCTTGCAGATTCTGAAGGGTACATAAGATACGATCATATTGGTGAAGGAAAATACGAAGAAACCGAAAAGATGATTCAAAAATTATTACAAGAAAGGGCAAACCTATTAGGACTTAACATAGCAGCTGCAGAATCCCTTGTAGATTTTGAAGAATTTCAACATACCAGTTTTAGAACCCCTGAATTATATTTTGGATATGTTTTTGCACAAGGCCGAAATCAATTGGGAAATCCTGAGGGATTTAATCCTGAAAACGAAGTAAGTTATACATTTCAAGAAAATTTACAGCAACATAATTTCTACTTGGAAGGCACATGGAAAAATCTTGAAGGTAGTATGAAACTTGTATCAGATTCTGGGTCCATAAAACTTCCATTTCATGCAAAAGAGGTTAACATTGTTACTGCAAATGAAGGAACAATTACTATTCTAATTGACGATATGCCAATTAAACCCAAGTATTCTGGGAAGGATGTAATTTCTGGGAAGATGATTCTCACAGAGCCGGGCCTATACAATATCGTTAGTAGTGAGAAAGCCAGTTCTCATTTACTTGAAATTGTAATAAATGAACCTGGTTTTGAAATTTACACATTTACCTTTGGTTGATAAATATGGTGTAACCATAGTAGTATGTAACTAGAGTTACATAGGAAGTTGTTACAGACTTGTTTAAATCATATTTGTAGAGATTAAATGGATAAAAATTTGGGATCATTAACCAATAATTGGAGTAAAAGCAGTACTGAAGTAAGTCTTTCGCAAAAAGTATTACGAAAGGTAAAACCTGATACCCCAATAAAAAACAAAATTGATGATGCCCAAAAAAAATTAGAACTTCAGATTATAAAACTAAACACAATTCATGAAAAGCTTCAAAAAAAGCATGATGGAGTTTTTCAAAAAATTGTTTCTGCTCAAAAGGAGAACAATCATGCTTATGCAAAGGCTTATGCCATTGAGCTTCAAGAAATTAGAAAAATGAATAACATGGTAAGTAATGCAAAATTATCAATGGAGCAGATTCAGATTAGACTAAATACTGTTTCAGAACTTGGAGACGTAATAGTTACTCTTAGTCCATGCATGTCAGTGATTAAGGGACTTGGCGTATCACTTAGCGGAATGATGCCCCAAGCAAATTCTTCTATGCAAGATCTATCTAAGATGTTAGGAGATGTTTTGTCAGGCTCAACTATGGGAGAACATGAAGAAACACTACTGGGAAGACAAGATAATGCAGATACTGTTGCCATTCTAGAAGAGGCTCATGCTGTAATTGAGGGACAAACAAAAGAAAACATACCCGAAATACCTTCTGAAATACCAACAGGCAGTCCAGAAGAAATTCTTGCGGAAAGAAGAGAATCTTCTATTTAGATCTCTTACGACTTTTTTGAATAAGGATTTTTTTAATTCTAGAAATTGTAGGATAACTGTAGCCCCGTCTTCGATAATTTGCAATCATCATTTTCCAGTTTTTTAATCTCCATTGGGCTTGTTCAACCGTAACTGAATGAACTTCTTTTTGAATAATGCTTTTCCTACCAACTTTGAGTACACCTGCGTCCTTGGCTGACCATCTATTTTTTGCAAATTTAAGACCTGCAAGAACTTCTTCAAATGGCATTTCTTTAATATACTCTCTTAATTTTTTTAATTGTACATCAGTGGGCTCTTTGGAAAGTAATAATTTTATTTCGAATTTTTTCACTTAAAAAATCTGAAACTTGGTGTTTAATAAAATCATGCTAAATTCAATTTTTCACCAAATTTAATTTGTCCACACTGGACAACCATAAATTATTGAAATTATTCCTCAAACAATTCTTGTGTCAAAAAAAAAATGGAAAATAGGAATTTTTTTGGGGATCGCATTAATTACAATTACTGGTAGTTTGATTACTTTACCTCTTCTCATGGATGAAAATAATACTAATAATTCATTTCAGGAATCATTTTCTAAATTAAAATCATCTGAAAATAAAATGTTGGATTTTGTTCAACAGGAAAAAAATGAGCTAGCAACAAGAATGAATCAACTCAATGCAGACCCATAATTGAAATTTATCTGAATTTTGATAATATCCGTCAAATCCCTCAAAAACTAACTGGGCATAGGGAATTGAAAGATCTGACGAATTGATCTGTAGTTTAAAATTTATTATTACTTCTCCTAGGTGAGCATCTTAAGACAGTTTGATCAAAATCTACATACTAGAATATACAAATCATTGTTTTGCGTAACAGAATTAATTAGCAACTGGAACTGTCGTCAGCATACTAACGTTCCTGGCCTTAAGTTCCGTTGCTTTTTTTAAAAATTAATATGAAATAATTTTTATTTGAATTTATTTAATGAGATTCGAACATGGATCTCAAAGCCATCAAATTATTAAAAGAAAAAAATTTGGTTTTTTTAGCTACTACAATGAAAGATGGATCGCCACAAGTTTCACCTGTTTGGGCCGACTTCGAAGATGATCATATTATGATAAACACAGCAGAAGGAAAAATCAAACACATTAATGTTCTAAGAGATCCACGAGTTGCTATTTCAATTGTTGATCAAAATAATCCTCTAGATATGACTGCAATTAGAGGAGTAGTTGAAAAAATAATTCCAGATTATGATTACCTACATGCAAACAAACTTACAAAAAAATACCTGGGATTAGACAAATATCCGTTTCGTCGTGATGGTGAAAAACGAATAATTTTTAAAATAAAACCTGAGAAAGTTTTTGTTTTACCTGAATTAAAACCCAGTCAAGAATAAATTATATTTCTAAATTCGAATTATGAAACATATTTTTCTTTAATTGAAAATATATTTTTTAATATTTTAATTAAAGATAAATTGTTTATAATATTTTCTTTAAGAGTTATTTTCATTTGTTCATATTGAATAATATTAATTTATTTTAAAAAAGTTCAATGATACAAAAAAATATAATAATTTTTATGACAAAATTATAATGTTTCTAAATTCGAATTTAGAAACATTAATTATTTTTATGTAAATTTCAAATACCAATTACAAAATTTTACTATAACAGTAGATAATCTAAAAAAAATTGGAAAAAAGAAGGAATGGGCAGTTTATCGACGTCTTCTTTTAGCGCCTGCGCGTCTTCGCTTTGGTGCTGCACGTTTTCGCTTTGGTGCTGCACGTTTTCGCTTTGGTGCTGCACGTTTTCTAGAACGGCCGCCGCCTTTTGCAGCTGCTCGTCTTCGTCGACCGCGTCTTGCAGAAGCTACACTAGTTGCTGCTTTTGCTGCCGCCCGTCTTTTTCTTGTACGTGCAGCTTTCTTTGCTGCTGCACTTCTTTTAGCTTTTGATGTAGCCATTGTCTAAGTTCGCAGTTTCTTGTGTCTTATGTACTGCAAGTCAGATGTTTTAGTGCACTTAATGTAACTATTTGACATG
>CAWTZT010000066.1:0-6270 GCA_963919845.1 Thaumarchaeota archaeon CSP1-1 | reverse complement strand
TCTACGGATTTAACAACCAAAGTAGATCCCAAACTAGCCTGATCGCCACTTGTTAAAAATTCAGCCACAAAGCTCAACAAAACTTCAGCTTAAAGTTAATATGGTAAAGTACGGTACCATACGGTATTATGAGGACTCGACTAACCTACGTTCCTTTGGATGTTGCCGATCAGTTTGAGGATTTTATCATATATCGGGATGAGCAGATTCTTGATGCAGTCAAGGCACGAACGCGGGATTTTAGCACATTGTCTCTTTTAAAATTACTATACCAAGTGAGATGCAGTCCCTTGACGTTTTCAAACCTATATTTGAAGTCTAAAATTCGAATGAAAAAATCATTTCTCAACTACCTTCATCTTTGTGTTGATTACAACTTTGTTTCAAAGAAAGCCGTTGGAGCCAATGTCATCTATTCAATTACCGACAAAGGCACAACAATGCTAGATTTGTTTATGCATAAAACAGCTGTTAGAACTAATTAACTATAAGACAATTCTCAAATTATGGGTAGGCGCTTCACCGTAATCGTATTGGCAGGTTTAGTGTGTGGATTGTTTATCCTGTATAGTTTCTTAACACCAATTTATTATTCATTAAATTCCGGAGAAGAAATTGAATTAAAGATTCACGAATTAGTTAATGAATCTAGAAACAAATCTGGGGTATTACCATTACAATATGATTCAAAGTTAGCCGAAATTGCCAGAGCACATAGCCAAGACATGGTAGACTATGATTACTATTCTCATGATAACCCTGACGGTTTAGACCCAACAAGTAGGGCAGAAAAAGTAGGTTACAACTGTTATAGAGATTTTGGTTTTAATGTTCAAGAAGGGATAGGAGAAAACATAGCACGACCTGGGAGAGGATGGATAAGCGTTGATCATTTTGCAGAAGAAACGGTTAGGATTTGGGATAACAGTCAAGAACATAGAGAAAATATGAATGATATAGGTTATGCAAGAGAAGGGATTGGAGTAGCTTTTACAGGCTGGGGTAATGCTTACGTAACACAGAATTTATGTTAAAAAAAAATTAACAAGAGTAATTAGACCCAAAATTTTGACGTAAATCGTGCAAAAAGGGGAATTCCCAGAAGCTGAAGTATTTGAAATAAAAAAGATTAGTTACAATTCTCCAATCATCTTTGCAGGTTTTGTTGGTGCAGGCTTGGCAGGTTCATTATCAGTTGGATATATAATTGAAAAACTGAAAATGGAAGCGGTGGCATACATGAGATCAAAGTATTTGCCACCATCGACAGTTTTTATTCAAGGCAGACTACGACATCCCTTTAGGTTTTATGCAAATAAAGAAGGTACGATTTGTGCAATAATTTGTGAGATCACGCTTCGGATGGAGGGCCTGTACACATTAGTTGCAGCAATTTTGGATTGGGCAGAAGAAAAAGGATCAAACGAGATTGTAATTTTAGATGGAGTTGCAAGTGATAAACCTCACGATGATAAGGCATACTGTGCAGCTGAAGAGGATCTTTGTAGAGTAATGCAAGACAGAGGAATTGAAATGGTTCCACAAGGTTTCATTACAGGAATTCCAGGGGGATTACTAAACGAATGTATCTTAAGAAAAATCCAAGGTGTAACTTTACTTGTTAAAGCAAATCACAAACATCCTGATTCTATTGCAGCAGCAACTTTAGTTGAGGCAGTTAACAAGGCATATCAAACAAACATAGATACTACAGAACTTCGAAAACAAAAAGAAAAACTTGGAATAGATTTTCAGGAACTTTCTGAAAAGTATGCCCAGGATAGAAAGACAGATGCAGGAATGTACATGTAAGAAATGAAAGTGAATTCATATTATCAAATTATTTTACAAAAATTAGGTAGAATGCCCAAATGGCAATAACTTACAAAAGTGCTGGCGTAGATAGAAAAAAAATAAAGCAAAGCCAAGCTGAAATTGGAAAAATAATTCAATCAACTCACAAACTCCAAAAAAAGGCAAAGATTGCACACGGATTTGGGCATTATGCTGGAATTGTTGAAATTCCAGGTGGAAAATTACTTGCAACACACACAGATGGTGTAGGGACAAAGGTTATCATTTCAAACATGATGAAAAAGTATGATACAATTGGAATTGATTGTATTGCAATGAATGTAAATGATGTTATTTGCGTTGGTGCAACACCAATTTCATTTGTAGATTACATTGCAGCTAACAAAAATGATACAACTATATTCAAAAAAATTGTACAGGGCTTAGCTAAAGGTGCAAAAAAAGCTAGAGTGGCAATAGTAGGAGGAGAAACTTCTATAATGCCAGATTTATTTTCAGGAAAAGGATTTTCTTATGATCTGTCTGGCATGGTTACTGGAATTTTGTCAAAAAAACAATTGGTTCTTGGCAAGTCAATAAAGTTTGGGGATGTTATTGTCGGAATGAAAAGTACTGGTTTGCATTCAAATGGATATTCGCTAGCAAGAAAGGCATTGCTTTCAAAATATTCAATCAAAGACAAAATAAAAGGAGTTGGAGTTTTAGGAAATGCACTTTTATCTCCAACTGAAATTTATGTAAAACCAGTTTTAGAGATTCTTAATAAATGTAAAATTCATGGACTAGCGCACATTACTGGGGGTTCATTTACAAAACTTCTTCGTCTAAAAAAAATTGGATTTAATTTAGATTCTTTACCAACTCCTCCTCCTCTTATGCAATTAATTGAAGACCAAGGAATCAAACAAAATGAAATGTACAAGACATTTAACATGGGAATTGGATTTTGCATGATTGCTCCAAAAAGTGAGGTTTTACAAATAAAGTCTATTTGTAAAAAGTACAAAATCAAAAGCCATGAAATTGGAAAAATTATTAAAAAAACTGGCGTATTTGTAAATTCTAAAAAAATAGCATAAGGTATGAAGAACTATACTCATACTGAAACCTTTTTGTGCTAATTATTCAAGAACATTATATGCAGCAAAAATCTCGAACTATTACTTTTACCGTTAATCGAAAAACAGGAGAAGTTTTTGATGCAATTTTAAATATTCCTCCAAAAATGTTTCCGGATGCTGTAAAAAATAATGATGGATGGTGGATGTTTCAAGGACCACACGGTGAGGCAAAGCTAAAGTTTCAAGAAAATGCTGAATTAGGAATCTTAGACCATGTGTTTGAAGATCCTGAAGGAAAATGGGAAGTTCCCATGAGAGTGGTTTCAAATGGAGAATTTTCCGAAGTTATAGTTACACTTTTCAAACCTCCCAATTTTTCTGATGAATTATTTGAAGAGCGAGCAAAGGAGATTGAAGGGATTATGCAAAAAATGAAGGAAGTAATTGAAAATTAGTCAATGCTAATCTAGACAATTTTAAAATTTTTTTCTAGTAATCTCCTTATATTATACTCATTTATGACATAAATCAGGGAATCTGGAGTGGCAGTTGAATCACAGTTTATTGAAACTATAATTGTTGTAGGAATTTTGCTTTTTGCTGCCAAACTTATGGCAGAATTATTTTTAAGATTACGTCTTCCAATTGTGTTAGGCGAGCTTTTAGCTGGCATGATAATTGGCCCCTTTGCATTAGGCGCATTTCTTGTGTATGAAGGAAATTTGCTGGTTCAAATTACTGATAACATCAAAGTTCTTGGGGAAATTGGAGCCATTGTGATATTGTTCATGGCAGGCCTTGAGATGACTCCAAAAGAATTCCTCAAAGGAGGAAAAGCATCATTTACGGTAGCGATAGGTGGGGTAGTTTTTCCTTTCATGGCAGGATTAATTGTTTTTCAAATGTTTGGATTTAATGCATTAGAATCAATGATGATTGCAACTGCGTTAACTGCAACAAGTATTGCAATTTCTATTCAAGTGTTATCTGAATTTGGAAAAATCAAATCAGCTGAAGCTCGTTTGATAATTGGAGCAGCAGTAATTGATGATATTCTTGCAATCGCAATCCTATCAGTTGTTACATCATTGAGCGTAGGAGGAGAATTAGGTGATATTGACATATTGGATGTAGTCTTTACCATTCTTCAGGTACTTGGATTCTTTGTCATAATGTTAGTAGCTGCTGTGTTAATTATTCCAAGAGTAGTTACTCCAAGATTATGGAAAGCAAGAGGAAGTATTGAAGGAATTGCTACTGCATCATTTTTTGGTGCAGCTGCATTAGCAGGATTAATTGGACTATCACCAATCGTTGGTGCATTTGCAGTGGGAATGGCTCTTTCCACATCACGTGTCTTTGAAAAGATAGAAGGATTCATCAGGAGAATTGGTTTGATTTTTGCACCGTTGTTTTTTTCAATAATAGGGGCTCAAGTAGATTTTCGAGGAATTGACCTTGAAATTTTGATGTTGAGTGGAATAATAATTGTTATTGCAGTACTTACAAAATATTTAGGCTGTGGACTTCCTGCATGGTTCTTCCTCAAAGATAAAACTAAAGGAATGAGAGTTGGTATTGGAATGATTTCAAGAGGTGAAGTAGGACTCATTGTTGCAGGAGTTGGATTATCAGCAGGTGTTCTTTCTTCTAGTGTCTATTCTACCATTGTCATTATGGTAGCAACTACAACAATAATTACTCCCATTTGGCTAAAAATGGATTATAGAAAAGATCTTCGTAAGGGAAATAATAATTCTAAACCAACGAAAAACTCCTAACGGTATTATTTCTGGGGATTCGTTTCAAAAATTTAAAAAAGTCTTAAATTCACCAAACTATAATTTGTTTTCATGAGTTCTGGTGAAGAGAAAGCTAAACAAGAGGGATTATCAAATTATGAAAAAGATTACTTGGAAAGATTAGAAAAAGGAAAACATACACAAGATTTACAGAATTTTATTTTTAAATTGGCCGAAGAAACTAAAGTTCATGTGACAAAAGATTACATTGGATTTTGTGTTTTTTGTACCATGGGAGTTACACGTGATGAAATTACCTACCGGAACAATCTACTTTTCCACCCAAATTGTTTTCAACAACAAGGAAAGAATTTTCCTACAGTAAACAAAGATCTTGTTACTAAACAAGCATTAGCAAAAATTGAATTAGTACAGCTTAAAAATTTGAAAATAAGAACGGTAGGTCCTGAATCTACTCCAAGTATAACATCAAGCCCCAAAACTAAAGCTATAAAGAAGAAAACAACACGCAGAAAAAAACCAAAAGGAAGAAAAACTAGAAGAAAACCAACTAGAAGAAAGACAAAAAGAAGACCAGCTAAAAGGAGAAAAGCCACAAAGAGACGAAAAACAAAAAGAATTACTAAACAAAGAAAATCAAGAAAAAGGCCCGCTAGTAGGTCATCTCAACGAAGAACTAGACAAAAGCCTCGAAGAAGAACAAAAGGTTATTTTTCTAGAAGGAGAAGATAAAATCCTTTTTTAATTTAGAAAAAAATTCATTTAAAGAATTTATGAAGGGCAGAATTCACAATATTTATGCAAAAATCAAATTCAGTTTTTTCAAAGGCTTGTTGTGAGATATCACAGAATCTTTTAGATGTTCCTGCGCCAAACAAAAAGAATGTAAAAGCTGAAATTAAAAAAATTTGTCTCAAATATTCGCTTGAAAGAATTCCAAGAAATTCTGAAATTCTCTCAATGTTAAATGGTTCTGAATATACAAAATTACAAAAAGTTCTGATAAGAAAACCAGTCAAAACTGCATCTGGAGTAGCTGTAGTTGCTCTTATGCCAAAACCATATGCTTGCCCACACGGAAGATGCACATATTGCCCAGGAGGAGTTGAATTTAACACTCCTAATAGCTACACGGGACAAGAACCATCCACGATTAATGCAATCGAAAACGAATATGACCCAAAAAAACAGATCATAACAAAGCTTGAAAAACTAAAAGCTTATGGACACGATCTTTCAAAATTAGAACTTGTCATAGTAGGCGGGACCTTTCTATTTATGCCAAAAGACTATCAAAAAAATTTCATAAAGTTATGTTATGACGCTCTAAACGGTTTTGATTCAGTTACACTTGAAGATGCAAAGTCAAACAATGAACATTCAGATATTCGGAGTGTAGGATTTACTATTGAAACAAAACCAGATTATTGTAAAAAAGAACATGTTGACTCTATGTTACAATATGGAATCACAAGAGTAGAAATTGGTGTACAATGTTTACGAGAAGAAGTTTATAGAATTGTTAACAGAGGACATAATTTCAATGATGTTGTCGAATCATTTCAAATTGCAAAAGATGCAGGTTACAAAATTGTTGCGCATATGATGCCTGGTTTGCCAACAATGAATCC
>CAWTZT010000065.1:0-2572 GCA_963919845.1 Thaumarchaeota archaeon CSP1-1 | reverse complement strand
TCATCTACGGGCATTCTTGCTATTCGAGAAATTACGATTAACAAGTTCATCATTAAATCGCTGTTAAAACTTGTCAGTTTGTAAGTTAAGCGAGCATCGTTAAAACAATAATTGGCTGTTTGATAAAGACTCAAGTCAGCAAGATCAATACCATAATCAATTTTTGATTCATTAAGAAGAGCTTTACAAACGCTGTTTAGAGAAAAATTAGTGTATTTGTGACTAAATGCATAAATTTGAAATGATCTGTTTGATAAAGTTCGATAAAGATCTATGTGAACTCCTTTTTTAAGAGTTGCAGAATCTCTCATCATATAGAGCGGGTTTTCATCTTTTTTGATTCCTAATCTGTCTGCACGATTGTAAAGATAAGGCATGTCAAAATCATCGCCATTGTATGTTATCACAAAAGGAAATTCAGAAATTATCTTAAAGGCATCAGCAATCATATCTTTTTCTTTATCTTCCTCATAAAACTCAATTTTTACATCCGAAGGAAGTTCGTTTTTACCTTCTTCGATACCTTTCTGTTTCAAAATTAAAACTTTTTTGAAACCATTTGTTCCTTCCATTCCAATTGCTGTCACTTTTTTTTCAGCAATCTTAGCATCTGGTATTCTGCCAACTTGAGATTCTACTTCAATATCAAGACTTAATCTGTTTATTTTTGGAATTGGTTGATTGAGAAGGTCTGCCCAATTTGATACATACTCTTGGAATTCCTTATAATCTACCATCCCCTCATTTGTTGCTTTATCCCAAAGCAGACTTTTTAATGCTAGACGAACTTCGTCAGAAATTTCTAAATTCTGCGGTTCAATTTTACCATTTTCAATTTTATAGTATTTACCAACAATTAGCTTCTTATCATAAAGATAATTTTCATAGTATTTGATATCTGACTCCCAAGTATCAATTAAATTTCGAATACTTTTATCGGTTCCACCAATAGCCAAAGGATTTGATACAATTATTTTTGAAACTACAATTTCACTATCTGTGAGTGGATCATATTTTTTATTTGTCTCAATTTTTAAAACATCATCTCTTTCTGAAAGAAAATCAAGTTCCTCCGGACTAAGCTTTGAATAACAGTATGGTTTATGTCCAGTTTCATCAACCCATAGAATAATTTTTTGTGATTTTGGCTCATAGAATTTTAAAACTGCTGCATTTTTTTGGTGATCATATGTTGCTGAAACTAGTAAAGAAGTAGGCATAGATTTTACCTGTTCTTGTTTCAAGTCTGTGGTTTGCTGTGTCATAAAATTCCCGTATTATGAAGTGATTTTTGCTTCATACTCATCAACTAATGCTTTTGCCCAATAATGAATTTTCTTTTTTTCTAATGTTATTACTTCTACTCTTGCTTCATTGATTAAATCAAAATCAGTTTCTGGATAGGAATCTAGGCAAATAATTTTTTTTATTCCAATAGTAATTGACATTTTAGTACATTCTAAACATGGTACAAAGGTTGTGTATAGTATAGCCCCTTTTACTCCAGCTTCGATTCCCAATATTGCGCAATGCATAATGGCATTTGCTTCTGCATGGTTACACAAGCATCTATCAAGTGATGCGCCTGATTCTAGTTTGCCTTCCATTCTTAGCTGACAACGTTTGCATCCTCCTTCATAGCAGTTTTTCACCCCAGGTGGGGTTCCATTGTAGCCTGTGGCTATTTGTCTGTGATTTCTAACTATTACGGCTCCAACATGACGTGTCATACAATTTGATCGCAATTTAGCAAGTTCAGCTTGTAGCATAAAATATTCGTCCCATGAAGGTCTTTCAAATTTTGAATTCACAACGAAATTGACTGTTCCTGCAATATATGGATTGACAAAAAGAATTCTCTGTTAATATTATTCCAATTTCGCTAAATCATTTTGAGATTTAGAAAAATAATCATTATTGTAATTTTTCAAAGGAATTTTTATAACAATTTGGATTTGCTTTGAGTTGGGATTCCACAATTGTTTTTGAAAATTTGTGTACCGACATCATATGTTTCGGAATATCATCACATTCTCTTTTACAGGTCCTGCACATGTACTTCATATCTTATCCTAATGATTTACCGATATTTATAGAACTGCTTGTTTTTTCCTCTCAATGATATAATATACATTATAACGTGAATTAGTACGGATTTTTTACGCACGAAAGAGAGGCATGCTATTTTTCTGGTTAATCTATGGATAATTGAGCCTTAGCTATCATTAAGCTACACGAAACCATAAAATCAAAAGGGAATGTTTCTAATTACACAGTAGATATGGCCAGATATTTTGAGCATAAGTTTGTAAAAAAAGATTCAATTGAATACAGGGATTATCAAGTCAACCTTGCAAATCAAGCAATGAAACAAAATTGTCTTGTAATATTACCTACCGGTCTTGGTAAAACTACTGTAGCTTTACAAGTTATTGCAGAATATTTGTTAAAAGGAACTGGTGGAGTTTTGCTTCTTGCCCCAACTAGAGTTCTTACTAATCAACATTATGAATTTCTAAAAAATAATCTTACAATAGAAGATATATCTCAAATTACTGGTGAAGATTTAATA
>CAWTZT010000064.1:0-8972 GCA_963919845.1 Thaumarchaeota archaeon CSP1-1 | reverse complement strand
TATGTGGAAATTATTAGACTGGTTTTATCTGGAAAACAAGTAAATTTTAATGGGAAAATATTTGGGCTGAAAAATTTTTCGTTACTGATTAAACCTCCAAGAAGAAATATTCCTATTTATCTTGCAGCTGTAAATCAACAAATGGTTGAATTATGTTGGCAAATAGCAGATGGAATAATATTTTATTTGAGGCCTCTTAAAGAATTAGAAAAAACAATTAGAAAAATGCAAACTAAACGTGAAATTGATGTGAGCTGTCAAATTATTACCTGTATTGCACATGATGCAGATAAAGCAATTGAAAGAGCAAAAAAAACTCTAGCATTTTATGTTTCAGTAGGGTCAATTTATAGAGAATTTTTAGCAAAAAATGGTTTTACAAATGAAACTAAGAATATTTATGAAGAATATCAAAAATCAGGATTAAAATCAAATTATGAGTTAGTTTCAGATTCAATGTTAAATGAACTAGCTATTTATGGCACACCTGAAGAAGGAAGAAGAAAATTAAGGAATTTCCTCGATACTGGTATGAATTTACCAATCTTGCAATTTAACCCAATAGGGGATGTTTCAGAATCATTTGATTTGTTAGTTTCAACTATGTCTGGGGACGAATTATGAACAAAGTAGCTGCAGTTTCATATGGCGGGATAAAATTTTCTCGGGATAACATTCCTATTGAATCATTATTACTATCAGCTACCAAAAATTTGTTTGATCAAAATTCTAAACTTGATCAAAAAGATATTGATGTAGTTTTAGTATCAACAAATGACAATTCAAAATACTTGTCAGCAATTTTATCAGAACTTTCTGGAATTGAACCTAAAATTGCTCATACTGTTGAGAGTTTATGTAATTCAGGTACTAATGCTGCCGTGTCAGCATTTTCATATATCTCTGCAGGTCTTGCAGAAGTAGCATTAGTTGTAGGTGCTGACCGATTTGACAGTCCTGGTCAAATTTTACAATGGGATAATTCAAGGGGGGAATATAAACATCCAATTTATTGGGCTTCAATTTTTACTAAAGCGTATAAAAGAAAGTTTGAGACTACTAATGAAGAATTAACTTATGTTGCAGCTAAAAATCATAAGAATGCAAAAAATAATCCTTATGCATATTCAAACAAATCGTATTCCTTTGATGAATTGGTGAATTCAAAAATTTTAACTGATGATCTACGTGTGTCGGATTGTTCACGGCCATGTAGTGGATCTTCTGCAATATTACTTGCATCTGAAAATGTGGCAAGAAAATTTACTGACAAGCCTGTGTGGATTAGTGGCATTGGTCAAAAAACAACGTCAGCTGGATTTACAAAAAATAAAAATATCTCCAACATGATTTCAACTCAAGAAGCTGCAAAAACTGCTTTTGATATGTCACATTTAAAACCAGATGATGTTGATTTTGCAGAAATTCATGATGCATTTACTGTATGTGAATTTATGGCATTAGAAGATTTAGGATTAGTTCAAGAAGGAAAATCAGCACAATATGTAAAAAATTTGTTTGATACAAATGACATGAAAATTAACCCCCGGGGAGGACTTATTGGCTCAGGTCATCCATTAGGCGCAACTGGCATAGCACAAATTATTGAAGCAGTACAACAACTTCAAGGAACAGCTGGTAATCGTCAAATAAACAATCCATCAGTAGGTCTTGTTCATAATATGTCAGCAGCCGCCACATCATCCACAGTTTTATTATTAAAATCATGAATATTTTTGAAACAGAATTAAAAAAAGGAAATTTTGTTATTGGAGATTGTCCAAAATGTAAAATGGTAATCTGGCCACCTAGCGATTATTGTTGTAAATGTTTTGATAAACTTAACTGGAAAAAATCAAAATCTTTTGGAAAAGTAATAGAGTTTTCAAAAAAAGATAATGCATATTTTTGCATTACTGAATTTGAAGAAAAAATCAGGATTATTGGTAGTTTAAGAAATGTAAAAAATGAACCACAAATAGGTCAAAAAGTAAAATTAGAAAGATGTTCTATGACTGATAATAATTATAATTTTGAATTATCTTTAGTTTAAAATGATAAAATTACTTTAGATTTCCTCTTCCTTTCTCATGGCTATTTTTAATGTGAACGGCAAGTTTGATTGGATCATTTTCAAATTTTTCATTACAATAAGAGCAATAGAAAGTGTTTCCCTTCCAAACCATCTATCGACAATATGAAAGACCAATAATTTAGTATTTGCTTTGAACTAATTGTTTGCGCTAAATGTCGTAAAAAATGGGATTGAGCCTAGTAAAACCAAACTATTTCCTAGTTAGTAATTTCTGAATAAATCTAGTTAAACTGTAGGTGCTTGTATAATGACCAACTCTTCTATATGGAAATAACTAGAAAGAAAATCATGGTGATAGAAAATAAGTCAATCGCAAAAAATGTGATAATTACAAAATCCTTATCCAAAATAACACAAAAATCCGAAAATAAATTTAAACTCATGAAAAAAAGAAATCAAAAAACGCAACGAACTAGGAAGCAAAGGGGTTATTTTTGGGAAGACACTCTAGTAAAACGATTTAATGCTTTAGAAGATTGGAAAGCTTTCAGACTTGGTTCGCCTAGTGTAGCTTTACCAGATATTTTAGTAGTAAATAACAAAAAAAGTACAATTATTACAATTGAGGCAAAATCTGGAACGGCAGATAGATTGCCAGTACCATCTGATCAAATATCAAGATGCTTAAACTGGACAAATAATTTCAGTTTGTATAAAAATAGAAAAGTAATTTTAGCATTCAAATTTTTATCAAAAAAACGAATAGGACTAGGGCAATATGAGAGCAGAGAATTAAGGGAATTCTATAAAGTTTGGAATACCTCTAACGAGATAATAGATTGTGTTTGTACTTATGATGGGGAAACCTATGCATTGAGAGACAAAAAACATTCCAATCTTGTTTTAGAAAATTATCAGATGCCATTCAAATCTAAACATCGAATACTTCATTAGTAATGAATTACACTCCATTAGTATGAGTTACGAGGAATATGTTGATGAAAGATTCCTAGTTAGTCGTGATGCACTAGACAAAAAAGAGATGAAAATCAAGGTGTTAGGAGTATCTGATGAAACTCCACCCTCACAATGGAAATTTGGGGATAGAGTAAAAGTAAACAAAATTTTGGTCACTATAAAGCATTTAGATACACAACAGGTAGAGGAGGGAGAATTCGACATTGAAGCTATTGAAAAAGAATTAAAAGAAAAAAGGCATTATTCATCTACAAATAGATGGGTTCCTACTAACGAAATCAAAAACGGTTTCGTAGTAAATTCAAGGCATACATCTCTTATAAGCGACTCAACGGCTCTCGATTATATCATTTTTTAATATACAGAATTCTCAAAAATTAGTTGTAAAGTAAAAAAGTATTGTGTGTGAAAAAACCTATAAGAAAGAAAAATGAAAAAATGAATTATGAGTTCTAAGCAAATTGAGGTGAATGGAACCGATTTCCGTTTAACACTAACTGACCAGGTAATAAACCAAGTAAATAACTTAAAGTCATTATATAATACCGCTTATGAAGATCCGGAGAGTTTTGAAGAAGTAAGTGCTGAAATTTCTAGTACAATTAATGATATTGCAAATAATGTAGAACCTAAAGCCTCTGATAGTGATCTTGATGGATTAATTCAAGAAATTATCAAAGTTGTTGATGATAAAGCAGCAGAAGTTGAAAAAGAATTACAACCCAAAGATACTAAATCGGAAAAGAAATCTGCAAAAACTAAAAAAAAGAAATCAAAAAAATAAGCCTAATTGAGTAATTTATCAGAATAAAGTATAGTTTTAGTTATATTCTGTAATTACATAATCCAAATGTGAGTCGTAGTTGTGAATGTGGCATTTGTGGGCATTTTACTGAAGAAGAGTGTATAAAAAACGAATGTAAATGTTGTATTAATTTTCATATCAGGTCTGGTCCTAAATATAAAAAAGACTGACGTTTTGATAAATGGTTAAAATTCAAAGTACTGAAGAATTTAGACGTATTAAAGAATCCAATTATGGATTATTAGTCATTCTAGATGACAAATTAAATCCAACAATGCATAAAACTAATTGTTCTCAAGTAACTAAAGATAGTTATTTTTACAGCAAAGAAAGTTCTAGTGAAACAAAATTTCATTGGTTTTCATCATATTCACTAGCCGAAAAAGAGTTTGAAGATATTTTAATTTGTAAAAATTGTAACCCTTAGATTATTTATCATTATCTTCGTCATAACAACTACATTTTTTGGAAATATGACGGATACAGCCAACGAGTTTATGATCTCTACAACCACATAAAACACATTTTTTATTAGATTTGTTCATTTTATCATATAATTAGAATTTTGCAGCAACAATTTCTATTTTTTGGATTAATTTGTTTTCTTGTAATGCTTTGAGAATTGTGTATCTTAAATTCTTTAATCGATTAGAATCATCTGAATACAATTTAGAGAGAGTTTCAATTTCATCCAAAAAATAATAATTTTCAAGATAGTATTTTCCTGATGACATTAGAACCACAAAATCATCTGAATAATTTTTTGAGGATTCAAGTTTATTGATTAGAACAGTTATCAAACCATTTATTTTTGAAAGTTCCTTCTTTATAATTTCTAAATCACCAGATCTATCTTTAAGATCATCAAGTATTTGGTAAGAATCTAAAATTAGTTTTAAAATCCCTTTTAAATAATTATCAAAATCAGACATATTTTGTTTTTGATAATATGTTCCTGCTCAAAAAGTTTGGTTTTCTAAAATATTTTACTGCTCTGATGGATATCAAATTATTAACATTTTAAATTTAAATTACTTCTATATTTCCTATTTAACATTGCAAGCTAATGCTTATTTAAAATGTATAATTCCACATTGTGGATTAGAATACAGCATTAAATCAGGAGTTTTTGAATGCGAAAAAGGTCACTTGTTGGATGCAAAATATAAAAAAATACCATCCCGTGCTCTCAAAGAATTATTCTACAGTAGAAGAAATCCACAAGGCAGTATATTTAATGAAAGTGGGGTTTGGCGATTTCGGGAATTATTGAATTTTTGTCAGATAGATACAGGAAACGCTGAGGAATGCGCCAAACATTTAGTTTCATTGGATGGAGCAGAAGGAAGACAATCAAAACCATATCACATGTCCAAAGTTGCAAATTTTGTTGGATTAAAAAATGAAAATTTATCTTTACAACCTGAAGGTTACAATCCTAGTGGATCTTTTAAAGACAACGGTATGTCAGCTGCAGTTACTCATGCAAAACTTGTCGGAGCTAAAAAGATTGTTTGTGCATCAACTGGTAATACTTCAGCTTCAGCTGGAATGTATGCTGCAAATGAAAATATTGAGTGTGATGTATTCATTCCTTCAGGTCAAATTGCACCAGGAAAATTAAGTCAGGCTTATCAATTTGGTACTCAAATAATTCAAGTCGAAGGAAATTTTGACGACGCTTTTGCAAAATCCCTTGAAGTTGCAAAAAAATTTGGCGGATATACAGTCAACTCAATTAATCCCTTTAGAATTGAAGGTCAGAAAACTATTCTATATAGAGCATTAGAAAATCTTGACTGGGAAGCACCAGATTGGATAGTTTATCCAGGTGGGGCTTTAGGAAATACTTCAAGTTGTGGCAAATCTTTAATGGAATTATATGAATGGAAATGGATAAAAAAAATTCCACGCATTGCAGTAGTAAATGCAGAAGGAGCTAACACACTATATGATTTGTATAATGGTAAATTTGAAGAAACAGAACTAAAATGGAATGCAGGAAAACCAAATACTGAACTAATAAAAAAATATTATTCTTATCTCGATGAGAAAAAAATTCGACCTAAAACAAAAGCAACTGCAATTCAGATAGGAAGACCGTCAAATATTCTCAAAGCTATACGAGCTTTGGAATTTACAAATGGGGTAGTAACTCAGGTATCTGATGAAGAAATGTTAGACGGTATGTCTATAGTGGGACTTAATGGTTTTGATTGTGAAATGGCTTCCGGTTCAGTACCAGCAGGGATTAAAAAATTAATTAAAGAAGAAATTATTAAAAAAGACGATGTCGTTATTGGAATTTTAACTGGTAGGCAAAAGGATGCCATGTTACCTGTAGATTACCATAATAATCCAAATAATCTCTTTGCAATACCCCCAAAAAAATAAATTTACGCTTAAGCAGTTTAGAAAATTTGCTAGATTAGGCACAAAAAAACATACTAATCCTTAAAAATCATAACTACACAATAAATTCAAGCAAGAAATGCGGTGGTTTCTAAATTAAATGAATATTTGGATGTATTATCCAATCAAAATTTTAGGAGGACGAAATGGTCGAAATTTGGATTGAAATTGTAGTGTTAACAGTTCTAATTGGTCTTTCTGGTTTCTTTAGTGGTCTTGAAGTTGCATTAGTTGGGATTAGAAAATCAAAAGTGCTTCAACTGGTACGTAAAAAAGCTAAAGGAGCTAAAGCATTACAAAAACTAAAATCTAATCCTGGCCATATGATGGCAAGCGTAAATCTTGGAAATAATCTAGTCAATGTTGCATCAACTGTTATAGCTACAGACATTGCTTTGAAATCATTTGGTAATGAGGGCTTGGCAATAACAATTGGAATAATGACATTTTTGATCCTAGTTTTCGGAGAAATTACTCCAAAAACGTATTGCAATGCTAATGCAACAAAAATTGCACTACGCTATAGTAGAGTTTTACTGATTTTTAGTTATGCTTTATATCCACTCGTTAAGCTTTTTGAAAAAATTACAAAAGGAATGGTAAAGATTACAGGAAGTAGTTATCTTCCGCCACCTATTACTGAAGATGAAATTAAAGGCGTTATTGATCAAGGGTTAGAGGAAAAAGCCATTGAAAAACAAGAAAGAGAACTTGTTCATGGGGCATTAAATTTTGATGAAGTGATAATTAGAGCAGTCATGACACCAAGAACAAAAATGTTTACATTAAATTCAAAAATGATGCTTTTTGATGGTTTACCACTAATTAATCAGAGTGGTTTTTCAAGAATTCCTCTCTATGGAGAAAATAAAGATGAGATTGTAGGAATTTTACACGTAAGAGATATTTTAAAACAATTAGAAAAAAATCAAAAATTAATTTCTTTACAACAAATAGCAAGAAAACCAATCTTTGTTTCACAGGAAAAGAGGATAAGCGACTTGCTAAAAGAAATGCAAGGAAGACAAACCCACATGGCCATAGTTCTAGATGAATTTGGAGGAGTAGAAGGATGTGTAACTTTAGAAGACTTGATTGAAGAAATTGTTGGGGAGATAAGAGATGAAACAGATATTGAAAAAACTTTATTTCATCATATTGACAAAGATACCATAATCACTAACGGTGAAATCGAAATTGACACTGTAAATGAGATTTTCAAAACAAATGTTCCTGAAGGTGAGGATTATGCCTCCTTGAATGGATTATTACATGAAAAACTACATGACATTCCTAAAGAAGGTGACAAGATAGAAGTTAATTCATTAAGAATTATTGTAGAAAAAGTTTCAAAAAATAAACCAGAAAAAATTCGGATTGAAAAAATTAGGAAAACTTAATTTTTAGTTGCAAAATGTTCTTCTAATAGTTTTTTCTTATCTTTCATATGGAATAATTTTTCAGTGTGTTTAAATGCATCTTTGAAATCTTTTTGAAACAACATTGCTTGCATCAACATATGATTTTCTGGAATAACAATTCCGGTTTGATCATCAGAATACATAAGCTTTACAGTATCTTCGATTGATTCTACCATATTAGCATGAATATGTATCATGTTAGTATCTTTAAAAGAAAACTTCATTGTTTCAGCAAAATCCCTAACTTCCTTTGTTCCTTTAGCAGTGTATAAAATGGCTACCCCTGATTCATCTTTGAAAGTCTCTAAAAATTCAGAAGGTTTTGGAGCAGAATTTTTGAAACGAACATCCATTATATGCAGATGCATTTGTCTTGTGGGGACTTTGATTGCTCGCAAAAATAATGGGATGTCTTTTCCCATATAGCTTTTAACATCATCACCTTGATGAGGATTTTCGCTCCATTCAATAGTATCTTTAATTTCTTTGTCGGTTTGTTCAAGGTCTGCCCATCTTCGAACTAGTATAACATCAAAACGAATCAATTGAGAACCATACTTTTCTCGAAGAGGTTGCAAAATTCTACCAATTCCTGTAACATTACAACTGCCTTGCATTACGTGTTTTTTCCCAAATGCTTGTGAATAATTTGCTCTAGAATTAAATAATAAATCAGAAACTGCTTTTTCGCCATATACTGTTTCCCCCCCTTGATAAATTGACATCAAACCTTTAGGTTCATACAAATTTTTTTTGTTCATATATCCATGGCCTGCAGGAGAAGCGTCAATCACTAAATCACAATTATTTAATGCGTCCTCAATTGTTCCTGAAATTTTGTATTCTTTGAAAGAATCAAATTTTGTTTTTGGAACATAAACATCTAAACCTCTAGATATCGCAAGGGCTATTTTATTATCTGGAGAATATTTCCCAATTCCTATAACAGAAATTTCAGGATCATCTTTGATAAACTCTGTAATCCTACTACCTATTGAGCCATATCCATTTACAAAAACTTTCTTCATAGTTTTCATCACTTATGAGCCATTTATTTAGATTACATACAATTAATTGAATAAAAAAATTTGATTACATGGTAGTTTTATAGCATAATCGTCATTTTTCGTTATTACCTAGAGTATTTTGAATTAGAGAGTCATGAAAAACGTACAATTTTAGTTGACTTGTCCTTGTTATTGTAGTAATAGGCATAGAAAACGATGATATGAAATTAGAAACTAACCACATTTGAAAATTGCTTCTTTGATTTCATGAATTCTTTTTCCTAGAATGTTGAGCAACTCAGCTTTTTCATCTA
>CAWTZT010000063.1:0-7049 GCA_963919845.1 Thaumarchaeota archaeon CSP1-1 | reverse complement strand
TTTGAAGAGGAAAGTTGCATAGCAAAATCTCTCAATTTAATCATTGCCTCAGAAGAATTTTCAACAAAACCCGCATCAACCAAAACCTTAGGTTTTGTAGTCTGAATTTTTTCCATTTCGTTATTCGACATCATCTGAATATCTATTGAGCTTCGTTTCAAAATTCGATACAGAGAATCATTGTTTGTTTCTATATTTGTTTCAAAATTTGAAACATAATCAATTAGTTCTGAAACATTTGCTTCGCCATTTTTTATTGATAGATAATCACTAACTGGATCAGAGAAAGGAAAAGTCTTCAAACATTTTTGATCTTCAAATATTGTAATACCTAATTCTGTTAAAATGATGGAATACATAATCAGATGACTTCATTTGATTCCATTAAAAAAGGTACCAACTCATTCTATCAAATCAACTGTTATATTCGAAAGTTAGTTTAGGTTTGAGAGTGGCAATAAATCTCTCAACAAAAATAGGCCGTTTAAGTCTAGAAAGACCAACAATTCTGGCATCAGGAATACTAGGCATTTCACTTGACGTCTTTAATAGAATTTACAAAGCAGGAGCAGGAGCCGTAGTAACAAAATCATTGAGCAAAGAACCTTGGGAAGGCTATGCAAATCCTACAATCTTTAGTGTCAAAGGCGGTGGCTGGATTAATGCGGTTGGATTATCAAATCCCGGAGCAGCTAATTTTGCTTCAATGATCCAACCAAACAAAGAAGTTCCAATAATTGTTAGTCTTGTTGGCTCTGTGGAAGATGATTTTGATTTTATGATAAAACAATTTGAAAATTGCAAAGTTGCCGCATTCGAGTTGAATCTATCATGCCCACATGTTGCTAAAGTTGGACTGGAAGTTGGTGATGATCTTGATCTTGTAAATAAAATAATAAAGACAGTCAAGGATGCAACTGCCGTTCCAGTATTTGCTAAAGTTGGCTTAGGCTCAACTGATTATATCGAAACAGTTAGTGCAGCTGTTGACGCAGGAGTAGATGGAATCACAGCCATCAATACTATGAGAGCAATGGCAATAGACATAGAAACACAAAGACCAATACTTAGCAACAAAATTGGCGGATTATCTGGCACACCAATCAAACCAATAGCAGTTAGATGCGTATACGAAATCTCATCAAAATTTGAAATCCCAATTCTTGGGAGTGGTGGAATTTCAACATGGGAAGATGCTGTTGAATTCTTTCTTGCAGGTGCATCAGCAATCCAAATTGGTAGCGCTGTTGGCGATAACTGGCTTAAAATTTTTGATGAAATTAATAATGGAATAAGTCAATACATGGAGAAAAAAGGGTATTCAAAAATTGCAGAGATGGTTGGCCTTGCAAAGAGATCCTAACCATCCAACCATTTGTAAAATAGAAAAGGTAATTGATGAGACCCCAACGGTTAGGACATTAATTTTTTCTGATGATGTGATGTCTAATGTCCTTCCCGGACAATTTGCAATGGTTTGGATTCCAGGTGTAAATGAATTGCCAATGAGTGTTATGATATCCCTTGAAAAAGGAAAGGCTGCATTTACTATAAGAAAATATGGTGATGCATCAACAGCATTGTATAATACAAAAATTGGAGAATATATTGGTGTTAGAGGACCATATGGGAATTCATTTACAATTAAAGAAGGTAAACTTTTGCTGGTAGGTGGTGGAACGGGGCTTGTTCCACTAATGCGCTTGTTAACTAATATCAAACCAAGTAATGAAACTACGGTACTTATTGGTGCAAAAACACAAACAGAGGTTTTCTTTGAAGATTTATCAAATAAATTACTTGAAAAAAATAAACACAAAGTGATTGTTGTAACAGAAGATGGTACATATGGAAAAAAAGGATTTGTTACAGATATCATGGAAAATCTTTGCAACGAAACAAAATTTGATGCAGTGTATACATGTGGTCCTGAATTAATGATGTCTAAAGCAGCAAGTCTTGCAACCTCTAAAGGTATTTTCATTCAAGCAAGTCTTGAACGTATGATGAAGTGTGGGGTAGGAATTTGTGGTAGTTGCTGTGTAAATGAAGATCTTGTGTGTCGTGACGGGACGATTTTTGATGGACTCCAACTTCAGGGCAATAATGAATTTGGTCACACGCACAGGAATAAGGCAGGAATTCTTGAAAACTACTAGGAAAGTTTAAAACAAATTGAAAAAATAAAGGCGATGAAGGTGGGAAAGTGGGACATCCAAAGATTGTATTAACTTCAGATCGAACTTTAATGTCAGACTATAGAGGGATTTCTTTAGCTACATTTTTTGGATGTGCACCAGCAATTGATCCAAATAGATCCAAAAGTGATTTTTGGTACAAAATTTTAAAGCAGCAAGTAACTCCAAAGATTTTATTTGATTTTATTTGTAACTCATCACCGCACATTAATGGTGTTGCAAAATTTGCCCCTTATGGATTAAGAAAAGTGGAAGCTGGATTATTACGTGATGGATTCAAACGGGAAGATGTAGTTGTTGCACACCCTGATCACATTGAAAAATTTATTGGACCAGAAACTGAAGTAATTGGTACTCATGAGATGGATCCGCTTGGTATGGGTCCTGTTACCATGACATTCACTTATGGAAGAAAACAGATGTCTTATGATGAGTTTTACTGCAGAGACTTGCATAGGAGAATAGATGCTGCAAAGAAAAAAAATGGAAGTAACGCAAAAGTTGTTGTAGGTGGTTCAGGAACTTGGCAATATAATTACGACCCAGAGAAAATTAATGAATATGGATTGTATGCACTTCTAGAGGGAGAACTTGGTGGTATTGCACCTGAAATAGATGGTCATGCTGGCCGTTTCTTCAAATATCTTATGAATGGTGAGTTTGAAAACATGGATCCGTTTAGAAAACGTAGTGACTTTAAAGTAAATATCAAGGAATTCAAACGAGGTGATAAGACTTTGCACGGAAGGTTTGTTAATTTCTGGGATAGACCAGACATTGATCAAATTCCAGACATTGTTGAACCTAGTATGCATGGAATGATAGAAGTAATGCGTGGGTGTGGTCGTGGATGCAAGTTTTGTGATGTTACGTTAAGATCATTACGATATTACCCTCCAGAAAAAGTAAAGAGGGAAATTGAAGTTAATATAAAAAAAGGAGGTTCTAAATCTGCATGGGTACATAGTGATGACATTTTTGTTTATGGAATGGACCCTACCGTAACAAAACAAATGGAACCAAATAGAGAGGCTATAGAGGAACTTTTTACTGCAATCATGTCTACTGGAGTGTCTCACACAAATCCTACCCACGGAACTTTAGCTGGTGCAATTGCAGATGAAAAACTACTTCCAAGTATTTCTAAAATAGTTAAAACGGGACCTGATAACTTTATAGGAATTCAATGTGGGCTTGAAACAGGTAGTACTCGACTAATTAAAAAATATGCTGACAGAAAACTAGCTCCATATCAACCCGAAGAATGGCATTGGGTAGTCAAAGAGGCTGTAAAAACTATGAATGAAAACTATTGGATTCCTGCTTTTACATTGATTATGGGACTAGATAATGATGAAACCCCAGAGGATGCTTGGGAGACCATAGAATTACTTAGTGAATTAGAAAAAGAACAACCTGAAGCCATGTTTACTGTCACTCCTCTTACTTTTGTCCCAATTGGATTGTTAGAAAAATCTGAATTTTTCGATATTGGGCATGAAATGAGTCCTGCCCAGTTGGGAGTATTGTACAAGACATGGCAACATAACTTCAAGTACGGAATTCGAAAATTCATGAAAAGGGCTGCAAGAAACGGTTCCATTCAATCTAGCTTATTCAATTTAATGGCAAGAACCTTAGGGGGAGTTCCTTTAGGTGCAATGGAGAAATATGCAAGAAGAAAGGGTCCAGAGCACGAAAGAGTAATTGAGAAAATTAAAGTCAAATATTGGTAGGAATCACATTCATCCAAAAAGCATAAATTCATTATAAAAGACATTAAGGTATGGCAACTCACGGCTCTATTACTAAAGCAGGAAAAGTAAGAGGACAAACACCTAAAGTTGAAGGAAGAAAAAGAGTAGGAACTAACTCTAGTCTTCAAAATAAGAGTAACTTTAGGAAAAGATTGGTACTTAACCGATTTCCTGGACAAAACAAACCCGGTCAAAGACGAAGAAGAAGATAAAAATTCGTTATTTTTTCAATTTATCCTGATCGCTTAATTGTAATCTAGTCGAATTTAGGTTAACCTTTGTGGCTACTTTTAGTTTTAGGCAGGTTGATAATAATGCAGTTCTAAGACTCCATATGACAGAAGATGTGAGATTAGACAGCCTTGAGGGAGTAGGTCCTGTCACCACAAAAAAGCTAAGTGATGCTGGAGTTCATAATATAATGGACCTAATAGTTCGAGGTCCAGTGGAGATTGCAGAAGTTACTGGCATGGACAAAGAAACAGCCGAAAAGATCGTAAACAAAGCTCGTCAACAGCTTGTAGAAGAGGGATTAATTCTTCAAGATTTTGTAAGTGCTACTGAAATTTATAAAAGAAGACAAGACATTGGTAAAATCTCAACTGGAACTAATTGCCTTGATCTATTGCTTGATGGTGGACTTGAAACTCAGGCGTTAACCGAAGTTTATGGTGAATTTGGTTGTGGTAAAACACAATTCTGTCATACTATGTGTGTCCTAGTTCAAAAATCAAAAGAAGAAGGTGGACTGGAAGGAAGAGTTTTGTATATTGATACAGAAAACACATTCAGGCCAGAAAGAATTGTTTCCATAGCAAAGATTCACGGAATGGATCCTGAAAAAGTATTAGATAACATTATTGTAGCACGCGCATATAACAGCTCCCATCAAATTCTAATTCTAGAAGAGGCTGGAAAAGTAATTAAAGAAAATAATGTTAAATTACTTGTTGCAGACTCTGCAGTGGGATTGTTTAGAGCTGAATACCTTGGTAGAGGTACATTAGCTGCTCGACAACAAAAACTCAATCACTTTGTTCATCTTTTAGTAAGAATCGCTGAAACATACAACTGTGCTGCACTTGCTACAAACCAAGTTATGGCAGCTCCTGATGTATTCTTTGGAGATCCCACTCGTCCTATAGGAGGAAATGTTGTAGCTCATACAAGCACTTATAGAATTTACTTTAAAAAATCTGGAAAAAAGAGAATTGCAAGAATGGTTGACAGTCCACATCATCCAGAGAGTGAAGTAATTTTTGCACTATCTGAGGCTGGAGTAGTTGATCCTGAAGATGGAATAAAGAAAAAGACGACTGTTAAAAAGCCTACAGCACACGAAGACCTGAGTCATGATTCTTTCATAACAAAACCTACGATCAAAAAAGCAGAACCTGAAACTATAGATTCTGAAAAGAAAACTGCTACCAAAAAAGCAGAAACTGAAAAAACAGAAACAAAAGCCACCAAAAACGAGTAAATATTAAATTAAGGGCTACGACTGGTAGTCAAATATGACTACGAAAAAACCCTCTGGCCATTCTCATGGTTTTAGACACAAATCTAGATCTGTCATGACAAAAAGAGCTAATAGAGGAGTGTCTTTCTTACTTCAAGAATACAAAGTAGGTGATAAAGCCCTGATTAAAATAGACCCAAGGCAACACAAAGCACTACCACATAGACGATACCATGGAAAAGTAGGTACTGTGATTAATGTAGGTAGAAGAGCCATCACACTACACGTTAAATTAGGAAAGAAGACGAAAACCTTAATCACTAGATTAGACCATATTAAGCCGTTTGGTGTGTAATTAATGGAAGAAGTAAAAAGAAAACAAGCAGTTTCACTTTCTGAAGTAAAAGAAATTTTAGAAAAACAAGATATGGAGAAAATGGATCAAATTCAGAGATGGACTTATGATTATGTTTCAAAATTTGTAAAAACTGATGCAAAATCCGCAAAAAAAATGAAACAACAGCTTGTAAAAGAATGTGACATTAATGAAGAGGAAGCTGTAGAAATTGTAAACATTAGGCCAACATCATTGCCAGAACTTCGTTCCTTTACTTTTGGATGGAAAAAACTAATTCTGGCTGAAACCCTAGAAAAGATGCTAAAGATCGTTAAGGAGCACTCTTAACTCAGGCGATAATTTTGGAAAGGGGGTATACCCAACCACGAAAATACGAAGAACACGCTTACGTATTGGATTATGTAGAGAGAGGAAAATCATCTACTGTACGTGGAAGGGAAGGAATTATTGTCACTGCAATTGGAGAAGATAGACTTACAATACTTGAAATTCTTGGTGTTCCCGATTCATCTTTTGAAGTAGGGGAAAGAATTTTCATTGGCAAAGAAGGAAGAACTAAAGTATTATCAGTATTAGGAAAAATGGAGTATTCAAAAATTTCCAATTCAGCACAAAGTGAGTTGGATGCTGTAGTAGATACTATTGTCACTAATAATGAAAAAAGATTCATTGATTATCTAAACAACTCCCAACCACTAACACCACGTATTCATGCCTTGGAGTTAATTCCAGGAATTGGAAAAACCTACATGAAGGTGATGTTAGAAGAAAGAGAAAAAAAACCTTTTTCAGATTTTAATGACTTGCAAGCTAGAGTAGGATTAAAAGAACCAATTAAACATATTTCTAAAAGAATTATGGAGGAGATTACTGGTGAAACTAGAATGAATCTCTTCGTAAAAAGATGAGGAAAAGAAAAAGATTAGGACAGCATTTTTTAGCTTCTGAGAACGTTGCAAAATCAATAGTTTCAGCAGCTAAATTAACAAAAAATGATATAGTACTTGAGATAGGGACAGGAAGAGGAATATTAGTTCCCCTACTTTGTAACAAAGCAAAAAAAGTTATTTCAATAGAGTATGATAAGCAACTATATGAAGACGCGATTAGAAATTTTGCAAATATTTCGAATTTATCTTTGAAACATGGAAATGGATTCAAAACCAATGAAAAGTTTTCAGTATTCGTGTCTAATCTTCCATATTCTCAAAGTCGTAAAGCCATAGAATGGCTAATTCAGAAGAACTATTCCAAAGCAGTAATTATGGTACAAGAAG
>CAWTZT010000062.1:0-18889 GCA_963919845.1 Thaumarchaeota archaeon CSP1-1 | reverse complement strand
CAGATATTAAGGGGGCATTAATAGTCCCGATATGCTTAGCGTTCAGGATCAAACTTGGTTAAAAATGTGGAAGGAGAATTCCACAATATTGAGGGATAAGGCAGTTTTATGGAGGAAACAAAATGCCATAATAAGGCTTGAAAAACCAAGCAGAATCCAAAAAGCTAGACGATTGGGATACAAAGCAAAGCAAGGAATTATTGTAATTCGGATGAGAGTTGGAACTGGTGGAATGAGAAAAAAACGTCCAAGAAGTGGAAGAAGACCAAAACATTTGGGTGTTACCAGAATTAAAGCAGATGTAACCATGCAACAAGTTGCAGAAAGAAGAGTTTTACAAAGATACCCTAACATGACTCTTTTAGGTTCTTATTATTTGTACAAGGATGGATTTCATTATTGGTTTGAAGTTATTTTAGCAGATCCTGCTCACCCTAGAATTGCTAAAGATAAAGAGTTACGCAAACGAGTTATTCCCACAATAGCATAAATTGAAAACCATTCTATGTTTATTGGTTTTTTCGTTATTGATAGTGACTCCAGCATATGCACAATTTTTTGATACTCCAGGCTTAATCCAAAAATTTGAAATAGAAACTGGAGGTTATCATTATGAAGTACAAACAACTTCAAATTTTGATGTTCAAGAAGTTGAGTTCAGCAGTGATGAAAAAAAACTTACATTGTTTATCAAAAGTGCTCTTGAAAATAATCTAAGTGAAATACAAATTCCTGTTAATCTCATCAACGGAAATTTTACATTTTTTTTAAATGATCAAGAATTTTTCCCTGATGTAAAAACTAGCAAAAGAATTTCATTAATTACAGCTGAATTTAAAGGAGATGGATTACACAAACTGGAAATCATAGGAACGACTTATTTACCAGAATTTTCTGAAATTGCTCCACTAGTTTTGGCAACTTCATTATTTGGATTTTTACTTCTTAAGCGAATTAAAAAATTTAATCTTTAATTATTCATTAATTAATGCCTGAATACTTGCTTCCAAATTTCCTTGTTGGCCAAATGAAACATCTCGTAATATTCCTTTACGGTCAACTAAGATTGTAGAAGGAGTACCTTGCAAAGAGAATTTTACAAACGTTTCAGCTGAATATTCTTTTGATTTAAAATGATCTTTTACTCTTGACATAATTTGGTTTTTGTACTCCGTTGACTGTGAATCAAAATCAGGAATCTGGTTTTTGATAAATTCAATCATCTTTTTTTCGTTGGGCTCTGCTGTTTCTTTAACTAGGGAATCCATTGCGACAGGGAATGGAATTTTGTAGGGTAGTTTGTTGTCATCTAGTTTTCCATATTGCTCTAGTCCATTTTTTGTATCTCCAATAACTTCCCCCGTTTTAAGCAGCTTTTCTAAATTTCCTAGAGTATTTTTATCATAATCTTCAAAAGCTGTTGCAACTCCTAAGACTGTAACCCCTTCTGAGTGGAATTTATTGTAATTTTTAATTGCTTCAGGAATTCCATACAAAAAACACCCTGGGCAATTAACTTGGAAAACCTCAACAAGCACAATCTGATCTTTTTCTTGATCAAAGTTTGTAGGTAAACCTTGAACCCACTTTGAAATACTTAGATTTGGAGCTTTTTCTCCTATTTTTGCACTCATAAATTAACTGGTTAGAATTCTTATTAAAAACATAACTGTAAATCAATTTTCATTATGAAAATTTGGATTAGAATAATATATGAGCTTAAAAAATCCAAACAGTAAATGAGAGTCATTACTGAAGATAGGATGAAACTTTTTTCTAAAATGGAAGAAAGATTTGAGAAAAAGGATAAGGATTACTTTGTTAAACTGTTGAATCACGATGATTACGTAGTCAGAACAAGAGCTACCTGCATCTTAGTTGATTTTGGCGGTGAAGACAAGGTTCAATACATTTCTAAAGTTTTGAAAAATGATCTCAATGAATTAGTTAGACACGAAGCAGCATTTTCTCTTGGCCAAATGGGATATTCAAGTGGGATTGAAGCATTAGAAGATGCAACAAAAAATGATGCGAGCATGTTTGTTAGACACGAAGCAGCAATTGCCTTGGGAGTAATTGGCTCAAAAGATGCTACACAAACTTTACAGAAGGCACTACACGATCCTGATAAACCAGTGGTAGAATCTGCAGTAGTGGCATTATCAAACATAGAATTTATGGATAAATTGGGTACAAATGAAAAATTTGCAAAACTTACAGGGGGCTAAAGTGCAGTTACTTTACTTCCTTGCTCAGTAGATTCAAATTTGTAAATATGTTCCACTGTAGAATCTTCAAAAATTTCAGAATCGTGTGTAATTATAATAAATTGCATAGGCGCTCCAACATTAGTAATGTTTGAAAGCTGTGATAAAACAGCGACAAGTGATTTTCGTCTTTCTGCATCAAGGTGTGTAGTTGGCTCATCAAGAATAATTAAATTCAAATGTGACGCCCCAAGAAGATTTGCCATGCCAAGTCTTAATGCTAATGCAACTGAGACTTGTTCGCCTCCACTGAGTGATTCTATCTCCAACACTTCATTTCTTGAATAGCAAGAAATTACTACATCACGAATTTTTTCAGAAAGAAAAATTCTCTGAATTTTTGTGTTTAGTAAAGCCAAATATTCTGATGCTTTAACAGATATTGTATTTAGCGCCCAAGATCTTAGACTTGTTGCCACAGCTCCATCCCTATTGAAGATGTTTGTTTGAATTGTGTCTAACTCTTCTACATAATCTCGAACTACTTTGACTTCAGAAATTGCCTTTTTGAGAAATTTAATTTGTTGTTCTGCCTCACTAATTTTTTCAGTAATTGCACCAATTTCTTGATCTATTCTTGATAATTCATCTTGTTTTTCAGATATTGATTCTTTTAGATTAACAAAATTTACTTCAGCAAATCCTTTCGTCTCTAATTCTAATTGAGAAATATTTTCAAAAAGCATTTTAGAATGAGAATCTAGTTGTGCAACTTCAACTAAATTTCCTGTAGAAATTATTAATGGAACTTTTTTTACATTTACTTTCTTATCTTCAATGTCTTTCTGAATTTTTTTGAGATCCGCTTGGTCTTTGATTGAGTGAGCTCGAAGAGTTGCTTGAGACTCTTTTGCTTTTTGTAGTTTTTCAGAAAATTCAAATCGATTTTTTTCAAATAATTTGATATCTTTTTGCAACGTTGTAATTACATCTTCGTTTTTTTCTAATTCTTGCTTTAGATGTTCTTCTTGAAACAATGGGTTGAGCTTACTTACTTTAGAGTCACAAACTGGACATTTGTTATCTTTAAGCTTAAGTTTGCTAGCAAGTGACTGTTTTTCTACAAGAGATGCTTTTAGATTTGTTAGCTTCTGTAGCCTTTTTAGTGAATCTTTAATGGTAAATTCTTCTTTTTCAAGTTTGATTTGAAGATCCTTTGCTAATCCAACATATTCAAAACAACCTTTACAGTCAAGGATTTTGCGCTCTTTTTCTTCTATTTCATTTTTAATTTCCAGTATAGCTTCTTTTGCATATTCTCGAAGCTCCTTCTTTCTTAATTCAAGCTGTTTGAGTTTGTCAAGCTTTGGCGTCTCTCTCTCTAGCTTTTCTATTAACACTAAAAGTTCCTTTTCAGATTTTTCTCTTTTTGATGAAAGTTTGCCTTTAAGCGGTTTTGATTTTTCTAATTCGTTATGATATTTTTCTAAATCCAGATTTAAAATCTCTATATGAGTGTCATCATAACCAATATCTTGTCTAATTTTTTCTCTAAAATTTTTGTTTACTAATTTCATTGCATCAGAAGCTACATCCAGTTTGTCAATTCCAATAATTGCATTTAGTAATTCTTTGAATTCTTTTGGTTTTGCTTTGATTATGGAGTTTAGTTCTCCTTGTTGAACTATCGATGCAATTTTTAATTTTTCAAATTCTAAACCAATTTTTTTTTCTACTTCATGAGTCATTGACTCTCCAAACTGTTTTCGCTCTCCTGCTGCAATCTGTAACCACTCTCCATTCGATTTTTCAGAAAATTGTGCTGCAAGACCTCCTTTTACATCAATTTTCCTTTCTGCCTGTAACTCTTTACCATTAATTGTGAAATTAATTTTGGCAAAACCTTGTGTTGTTCCCCTTTTTATCAAACTCTTGTTAGTCTTTCTTGAATGCTTACCAAAAAGTGCAAATGTAATGGCATCAATTATGCTTGATTTTCCTGCTCCATTATTTCCAACAAATACAGTCACCCCATCATAAAACTCAAGTTTTGTATCTGAATGTGATAAAAAATTTCCAAGTTCGATAGAATTAATCATTTTTTTCTTTCCTTTTTATATTGTTCAAAATTTTCAATTACGATCTGTGTTGCCTCTTTTACTTGACCTGCAGATAATAACGGAAGCAATTTCTGTACAGCAAAACTTGCAACTTGTTTAGAACCTACAGCATTTACTGCTAATCTAAATAACTCGTCATCAATAACTGAAGGTCTATCCAAAAATACTTTAGAATCATCTGTGGCATTGGAAATAACTCTCCAAAAGCATCTCAAAGAAAGGTCATTTAGGCGTGAAATTTGTGCTTGAATCAAATCTGTCTCAATCTTGTCCCCAAGGACTTTCAGCTCTATGATTGGCTTTAGTTCAAAATTACTCAGTTTTTCTGTGATTTCATCAACGGACTTGATAAGATCATCATAATTCGTCTTGAAAGAAAACTGAGGTCTAGTATCAAGCTGAATCCAGTTTGATTTGGCCTCACTACCAGAAATGTCAACTTGAAAAAACCCTTTCTTTGTTTCTTTAATTCCTTCACTTATTGTTAGCTCAATAGAACCAGGATAGGCTACTGGTCCTCCTAAATGATTGAATGATTTGATATCGTGATCATGTAGATGGCCCATTGCATAGTACGTGAAGTTTTTTGGTAAGTCAGTTGACTGCAATTCCCCTGCAAATTTGTTAAACTCTGTTATTCCTTGATGCATGACTAGAATTTTATGACCAGAATGATTTTTTGCTATATTATCAATCGCTGCAAACTTTTCTTCAAATTGAGGAATCTCACTTTTTCGCATCTTATCGAATCCAACTAAAAGAATGTCTTTGTATTTGACTGACTTTCCTTGACCAATATACTTTGAAAATTCTAGGTTGTGATAGACATATGGAATTGGCGTAGACCTGATTCGACTAATATCATGTTCTCCTAAAATAAAAAATGATTCTATATTATTTTGTTTAAGGCGTTTTAACGCATTTGCCATCTGAACAATTGCAGTGCCACTTGGATTTGGAACATGAAAAATATCTCCAGCAAAAATTACAAAATCTACATGATCTTTGATTGAAGTGTCAATAGCTTGATTGAAAGCATTATACACATCAATTTCTCTTTCCTCTGAACCGTATTGTACTAATCCTAAATGAGTGTCAGAAATATGCGAAAATAACATTAGTCAAGCAACAAATCTTTTTGAATAAGCTTTTGAGTTTTTTCTATAGCAATATTATTTATTTTTTCTGCATTAACCCACTGACTTACAGCACTTTGATCTGCACCCATTACTTTTTCTTTTACTTCTTCTACATGAACCAATGATGGAAGATTGACCCATTGGCCAACCAAAATTGCATCACCTACATTTAGTGAAGTCAACTGATTAATGAGTTCTCTACTAGTTGATTCTGTTGCGGAAGCAATTTGTCTTTGATCGTCTTCTTGAATAATCTTCATTATGGCAAATGAGCCCATTTGACTCAGAACATTTAGGTCCACACTTCGTGGCCTTTGTGAAACTATACACAAACCGAGACCAAATTTTCTTCCTTCTCTAGCAATTTTTGCAGCCCAGTACTTTGCACTAGTGTCATGTTCTTTTGGAACAAAAACATGGGCCTCTTCAATTATAACAAAAATCGGTCCTTCAAACTTGTAGTTTCTTAGTTTTCTACCTTTGCTATTTTTTGCAGCACTAGAATCTTTCCTGTCTTTGAGTAATTGTTGCAAGTAAAACGCTAGTGCTACATTTGCTTGCTTCTCACTAAGCTCTGAAATGTTTAGAATGTTAGCTCGTCCCTCTTTAAGGAAGCTAATAGGATCCCCCATATCAGGATCTAAAATATCGCCAAATCTTCGTTGCGCTTCATCAATGATATCTTGAACTCTATATGCAGAGTTTCTATACTCTTTCAATTTTTTATCGTCAGAATTTATTAAAAACTTAACTTGCGTTTCCAATGAATCCCAAAAATCTTTTGATTTTTTAACATCATTTGTTAAAGCCATTCGCAGTACTCTTTGTTGAACATTAGCACTATCTCTTATTTCTAAAACTTCAGAAAGTGAATCATGATCCAAAAGTCTTGGATTAATTTTTGCATCTATTACATTAATTCGTGGAATATCCAAAAAAGTATAATCATTATGGTAATCAAAAATTATAACAGTTCCTTTTAGTTTTGAAATTTCCTTTGTAAGTAAAGAAACCAAATTACTTTTTCCCATTCCAGTCATAGCAAGTATTCCGAGATGACGAGAAACTATTTTGTCTAAATTTATTCTAGTATCAATCGTTTTGTTTCGTAAAAGATTGCCAATTTTTATCCAACCTTCTTTATTTGGACTGAATATTCCTGTCAAATCTTCTTTGGTTGGTTGTAAAATCGCTGTTCCAGGAATTGGGGGAATAGCTGGTATGATTGACTGACCTTTCTGCAATCTATCTAAAAATCCTAAGATTCCAATGTGAGCTGTGTAGGTTTTATCCCGTTTGTTCATCTCTGCAATTTCTTTACTTTCTGCGGCTTCATCAAAATTACGAACATCAGCAAAGGCAGCACTTGAAACTGAGGATTTTTCTACAAGTCCTAGAATCCTTCCTTCTTCAGAATCAATTACGATGTATTCTCCTATAGCAAGTGGGCTAGTAGTTAGTGCAGTTACAAAAGTAGGCTTTGACTCACCTATCACATAGCCTATCTTCATTCTAAGACCTGCCTCGAACCAATTTCAGTCGATAAACCATGTAAGCTAATCAGCTTTGCTAAATCATTGCCAGTAATTTTACAATTTTTGTGAGCAAGTTTTAATGAATATGGATATCCCCCTACACTGTTTTTGTATAGTTTGTTCAATAGTGATTTAATTTCCTCCTCATGATGATTTTCGCCTAAAAGTTCGATTTTAATTAATGGTAAAGAGTCACTTAGCCGTGCAAAAGTAGATGAGATTACCTTGTCTTTGCCATATTTTGGATCTTTAAACAATTTACTAAAACCAGGTGTTTGAGTTGCATGATTGAAATAGAAAATATCTCCTGCTATGGAATTAAATTTTTCAAACTGAGATCTAGTGTTAGATGTCTTTGAAATAAAAACAACATTATTGTGTTTTCTCATGGTCTTCAAAATCGATGCTGTTAGTGGAGCTTGGCGTGTCATAAATTGAGAATACAAAGAACCATCCATCAAAACTAAATCTACTAAATCAACTGATTGAACACATGCTTGGATTTCCATCCTACTTGCTATGGTTGAAATATCAGTCTGTGGAAATCCCAAACCAAAATCGTGTAGGTCCGAAATTATCTCTCCATCTGACTTTACAGAAACGGCTGTGACTGCCCACATTTCTGCCCCTTGAAATTTTGTACTGTTAAAACTGCTATCGATTCCAGCCGTGACTGCCTCCAGTTTTTGCGGTTTATATTCAACCCAATTCTCCTTAGCCTCCTCCTTGATTTGGTTGAATTTAGGGCCCTTTAGAATCTCCAGTGTTTTTTCCCTTCTCTTAATGGCCTCTTTGAATACACTGTTAAGCATAGGAATACTTTGATGGAGGAGATAAAATCTTTGGGTTGTACTAATCTTTAACTAAAAATTAATTATTAATTACTTGAATTCATCCTCTAGAATAATATTCGCTAATTCCATCCTAGGTATTACAAAATTTACCTTAGTATTCCACTTGGCGGCAAATTTAGATTCTTTAATTACAATTAATTACGACAAATTTACAAATTTCCATACTTGAAGAAAATCGGACTATTAGGTTGCGGAGCTATTGGAACACAAATTGCATTAGCTGTTGATTCAGGAAAGATTCCAGCACAACTAACTCAAATCTATGATCAATCAAAGGAAGCAAGTCTACGTCTTACACAAAAACTAAAAAACAAACCAACAATTGTTGAAAACTCACAGCTATTGTCCTTAGGACCAGTTGACATAATTGTAGAGGCTGCCTCCCAAGATGCAGTAAAAGATGTCGCATTAAGTGTTCTTCAAAACAGAAAAGACCTCATGATAATGAGTGTTGGAGCACTATTAGATGAGTCAGTCTTTGAAGTCTTAACTGATGCCTGTAAAGAATTTAAAAAAACAATTTATCTTCCATCCGGTGCAATTGCAGGTCTTGATGCAATTAAATCTGTTAAGGATGAACTTGATTCTCTATCCTTAACTACTACAAAACATCCAAGATCTCTAAAAGGAGCAAAGTTTTTTGAAACATCAGATATTAATTTAGATACAATTACAGAATCCACTAAAATCTTTGAGGGTCATGCTCATGAAGCTGTAAAACTTTTTCCTGCAAACATTAACGTTGCTGCACTTCTAAGCCTAGTAGGGCTTGGTAGTAAAAACACGCTAGTAAAAATTATAGCTGATCCAAATACTAACAAAAATACTCATGAAATAACCGCCGTAGGTAAATTTGGGAAAATTTCAATTCAAGTCCAAAATGTTCCAGACCAAACAAATCCAAAAACGAGTCGACTTGCAATTTTGTCTGCAATTGAACGCCTAAGCTCAATTTGCTCTGATGACATTCAGATAGGAACTTGATTTGGCAAAAATTACCCCAAGTGCCTAAATTAACGAATTTTTATGACAACAAATCATTCTTTAAATCCTCACAAATTCATTTTGTATGGAAATGTTAGTACAACAAACTAAACTACACGATGAAATTTTAAAACTGAAAAAGGAAAAAGATGTAGTTATTTTATCTCATAACTACCAAATTCCAGATGTTCAGGATGTAGCTGATTTTGTAGGAGACTCATTGGGACTTTCACGACAAGCTGCAGAAGTAGATAACAAGACAATTTTGTTTTGTGGTGTACACTTTATGGCAGAAACTGCTGCAATAATTAGTCCTCAAAAAAAGGTTTTGATTCCTGACTTAGAAGCAGGTTGTTCATTATCTGATTCAATTTCGTTACAGGATTTACTAAAATGGAAAAAAGAACATCCGAAAGCAATTGCAGTAGGTTATGTTAATACAACCGCAGAAATAAAATCTGAACTCGATTATTGTTGTACATCATCCAATGCAGTAAATGTTGTAAATGCCATTCCAAAGGATAAAGAAATTTTATTCCTTCCTGATATGTTCTTGGGTGCTTATGTGTCTAAAATGACAGGAAGAAAAAACATGCACATATGGGCAGGTGAATGTCATGTTCATGCAGGAATAACCGCAACCGATGTACAAAATAAACTAGATCAATTTACTAATGCAGAATTTTTAGTTCATCCTGAATGTAGTTGTACAACTCCAATGTTATATGATATTGCAGCTGGAGATTACAACAATAGACATGTTCAAATTCTTTCTACAGAAGGAATGATGAAGCATGTTAAGAATTCCACTGCTAGAGACTTTGTAGTTGCAACTGAAACAGGAATTTTATACAGAATGAGAAAACAAAATCCAGGTAAAAATTTTGTCCCGGCTTCTGAAAATGCAGAATGTCAGTATATGAAAATGATTAATTTAGAAAAAGTTTATGATTCTTTGATTGAAGACAAATATGAAATTAAAGTTCCTAAGGAAATTGCAGATAAAGCACGTCTTTCAATAGAGAGAATGCTTGCTATCAGCTAATTATTTTACTTTTAAAAAAGAATTTAGAATAAAAAAGAAAAAGAAGTTATTGTTTTGCCATTTTAGCAAAGAATTCTTCTCCAGCTTTTCTTAATCCTTCAGGTGTCATGTCTATCTTATGTGTTGCAATAGCCCATGAATGACCAAATGGATCTAGTACTGATCCAAATCTGTCTCCCCAAAAAGCATCCATAATTGGCATTGTTACCTTGGCACCAGCTTCTACTGCCTGATTGAAGATTTTATCTGCATCCTCAACATAAAGATGAATTGTAACTGGAGAACCACCTATTGTTTGCGGTGAGCTTGCACCCATTGCTGGCATCTCATCAGACATCATAATGAATGAATCTCCAATCTGAATCATTGCATGCATTATTTTGCCATCAGGTGTAGGAAATCGATAAATTTCATTTGCCCCAAATGCTTTTTTGTAAAATTCAATTGCTTCATTTGAATTGCTTTGCACCAATGAAGGAGTAGCTGTATGGAATCCATCTGGTATTGGTTTTGTCATTAAATGCTCAATGTGCTGGCTAGTTATATGTGAACTTCTAAGCTTAGGTCTATCCCAATTACGGAATTTGTTATTTCCCCAACTGAAATCATATCTACTCCAGATTTTGCAAAGGCTTGAATATTTTTTGCATTAATTCCTCCTGATGCTTCTAACAATACTCTATTTCGAAGTTTAGCTTTTTTCAAATTAGAAATTGTTTTTGAAATTTCTTTTGGATTAAAATTGTCAAGCATTATTATTGTTGCACCACTTAGTGCAGCTAAAAGTGCATCTCCTTGATTTTCTACTTCTACTTCAATTATTTTGTTTTTTTTTCTTGCTTTTGAAATTATACGTGAAAGAGAACCTGATACTAAGAGATGATTATCTTTTAACAATATCATTTCATCAAGTGCCATTCTGTGTTTCTCCCCCCCTCCAACTTTTACTGCTTCTTTATCGAAATATCGTAATCCCGGAGCAGTTTTCCGAGTAGCATATAGTTTTGTCTTTGAAGTTACAGCTTTGATTTTTTTCACCAGATTACCCGTCTGTGTGGCAATTCCACTCATTCTTGAAAGTAAATTGAGTGCAGTTCTTTCACACGAAAGAATTGATTGAGCCAAACCTTCAATTTCAAGAATAATATCTTTAGGTTTTATTTTATTGCCATCTTTTTTTAAAATTTTGACTTTACAGCCTTTCGATAAAAAGATCTCTCTTGCATAATTAACACCAGATATTATCCCATTTTGTCTTGAAATTATTCTAGCTTTGATTTTTTTTCTAGGTAAAAGTTTACTTGTAATATCTCCTCTTCCAATATCTTCAGCTAAGAATCGTGAAAGTTCTTTTTTTGGATTGACCATCATTCACAAAGATCACAATTTTTTGCTAATTAATGGTTGTTATGAAATGTCAACGAGTTTGAAAATTCCTCTAAAGGTAGTAATTTCCTTATCCAGTGATTTAATCACCACGTTTAAGACATGTCACTCTACTAGGAGGTATGATTAATCTAATTCCTGACATCAAGCAAAGTTGTTCAAGATGTGGAAAGAAGGAACTAATTTCAGATGCCGAAACAGGTGAGATTTTTTGTGGCAGTTGCGGTTTTGTATTATCTGAGCGTATAGAAAGTCTTGGACCTGAAAGGCGTTCATTTCCTGATAACAGAACCAATACGGAAAGGACGGGAGTTGGTACATCTTTGGCAATACATGATAAAGGTCTATCAACAGTAATCAACCCAACAAACAAAGATGCTACAGGAAAACCTCTATCGAACTCTATGAAAAAGACTCTCAAACGTCTAAGAATATGGGATAGTAGAAGTCAAAATGAACCTATTGATAGGAACTTTAGACAAGCCTTCAATGAACTTTACAGACTCAAAGACAAACTCGCCCTCTCTGATGTGGTGGTGGAAAAAGCTGCATACATTTACAGAAAGGCTCTTGAAAAAAAATTGGTAAGAGGCAGATCAATATCTGGCATGATTGGATCAGCGTTATATGCAGCATGCCGTGAGGTCCAGGCTCCAAGGACCCTTAAGGACATTGCAGATGCAACGAATATCAAAAAAGGAGATCTAGCAGCATGTTACAGACTATTAGTAAAAGAATTAAACATGACAATGCCAGTCGTAGATTCAGTACAAAATGTAGCTAGAATTGCTAGCAAAGTAGGACTTTCTGAAAAAACAAAACGTCATGCAATTCAAATTCTTAGAAGAGCTGAAGAAACTAAAATATCAGCTGGAAAGAATCCTATGGCGCTGGCAGCAACTGCTTTGTATATCTCATCTCGTAAATTGGGACTGAATCATTCGCAAAGAGATTTTGCAGAAGCTGCTAACATTACAGAGGTAACCATTAGAAATAGGTACAAAGGACTTTTAGAATTGTTAGAAAACTAACACGCTTATTTTGAAAATACAATAGTTCTTATACAGCCAGATTGGCCCGAAATTAATGTCAGAAGAAAGAAAAATGTATCCAATGAAATGCGCAGATTGTGGCAAAGACTCAGAGGTACCTTTTCAACCAAAACCAGACAGACCAGTATATTGCAGAGAATGTTTACCAAAACATCGTTCTAGCGGTCGAAGATTTTAAGCTAAATTTGTTTAAAGTAATTTAATCCAATTAGCTCTTTTTCCTTTTTTATTTTAATTAATATTTTATACTAACTGTTACAAGAAAAAATGAAATTTGCTTACTCGCGTAAAAACAAAACTTATTGGTTGAAAATTTGGGTTAATACCTAATTCAAGTTACCTTTAAGGCGTATTTTCCTTTTTCAGTAATACCTAATGTTTTTGCAATATGAGAGTTTTGTGGATCAACAATTAGAGCTATCCCACTCCAATCTGGAGTTAGATCTGAAGACTTGCATACTGGACAAACCTTTCCGATAGTAACAGATTTACACTTTCTGCATGCCATTTCTCTAACCATTTTACTTCTCCTTTACTTGAATAGTTTTCTTTTGTTTGCTAGCTTCTTTGACTTCAATAGTTTTCTTTTGTTTGTTATCTTCTTTTGCTTTTGGTTTTTCTTCAGATTTAACTCCACTAGCCTTCTTAATTTCTTCTGCAATCCATTCATCAGCTCCTAAGAATGGTTGTCTACAAGTAATTCCTATTTTTCCCATGGATGCAGCTTTTCCTAATGATACAGCTGTAATTCTTGCACGTATGGTGGAACCTACCCTAAGGGTTCGTCCACTTTGATTTGCAAGAATAATTCCTGATTGTACATCACTTTTTAGGTAATCATCCATTACTTGAGACAAATGTAACAATGCATCTGTTGGTCCTATCCTTACAAATGCACCAAAATCTGTAATATCGACTAGTTCTCCATGTAGAATTTCTTGTAATTTTGGGAAAAACGTAAGCGCATCAAACTCAACTTTATGGAAGGTTCCCCCATCTCCTGCAATCATTTTTCCCATAGATTCAATCTTTGCATCCATAATCATGATAATGTATCCTAAATCAGCATTGATCATGCTTTCATATTTTGACTTTAAGATATCCATTGCGGCTTTCTTTATTGTAGTTCCAAATAAGCTAGGTGGTATTCTAACGACATCTTGTAGAGTAGATATAGAAAACAACTTTGCAGTCAATGACGGATTTGAATTTATGAATCTTTGGGTAAAAATTGTAATTTGAACAAATAACTAGCCATTTTTTTGATTGATTTCTAAAGGTGTATCCATTTCTCATTTGATAAATTTGATTAGGATCACCTAATTTTACATTTTTTCCAGAGAGAATTTTTAAATTTATGACTTATCTTTAAATAATGTAAAGAAGGTTTTTTCTTAAATGGTTGGCGTTGATCAAGTTTTAGAAAAACTAAGTACTGTAATTGATCCTGACCTCAAAAAAGATATTGTTTCAATGGGAATGATCAAAGACTTAGAACTCAATGATGGTAATCTAAAATTTACACTTGAATTAACAACACCAGCATGTCCGTTTAATGTTGAGATTGAAGAAGATGTTAGAAAAGTAATTGGTGAGGTTGATGGAATTAAAAAATTTGACATGAATGTTACTGCTAAAGTCATGGAAGGTCGTTCTTTAGATGCTGACACTGCAATGGCAACCGTAAAGAACATCATTGGTGTTGCAAGTGGAAAAGGAGGAGTTGGCAAGTCAACAGTAGCAGTCAACTTAGCACTTGCATTATTACAAACAGGAGCCAAAGTTGGATTATTGGATGCAGATGTTTACGGTCCTAGCATACCTTTGATGTTAGGAATGGACAAAGCAAACATGGAAGTTCATGACAATAAATTACAACCAGTTGAATACAAAGGTCTCAAAGTCGTGTCATTTGGATTCTTTGCAGAACAGGAAAATCAAGCTGCAATTTATCGTGGTCCAATTATTTCTGGAATTTTAAAACAGTTTTTAGTTGATACTAATTGGAGTGATCTTGATTATCTAATTGTTGATCTTCCTCCTGGAACGGGAGATATTCCATTGACTCTTGCTCAAACTATTCCAATTACTGGAATACTTGTAGTTACAACACCCCAAGATGTTGCAACTCATATTGCAGTCAAAGCAATTGGAATGTTTACTAAACTAAATATACCAATTATTGGAGTAGTTGAAAACATGAGTTCATTTGTTTGTTCTAAATGTTCTGAAAAACATTATATTTTTGGAGAAGGTGGAGCTAAACGAATTAGTGAAACGTACAACATTCCATTCATTGGAGAAGTACCACTTAATTCAGACATAATGGACGGTTCTGATAAAGGAAAACCTGTCATGATAACTGCACCAGAATCTCAAAGTGCTGAGGCATTTAGATCATCTGCAAAAAACATTGCAGCACAATGTAGTATTTTGGCAGCAAAACTTCACGAAGAGATGCAAGCCGAGGCAGCTCCATCAACAAATTAATCTAGATTTCCGTGCACCTACCAGAAAATTTACGTAAACAACTCAAAACTCCGCTTGGTAAATTAATACCAGAAAAGGAGGCTATTAAAGAGAATATTGAGAAAGAAATTCCAAATGACTCTTTTATAATTACAGTTGGTGATGCTACAACAGAAAAAATGCTGAAATTTGAGATTATTCCATCATTACAAATAATCGACGCAAAAGAACAAAGAACAAAAAGAGAAGCACCTGATAAACAAGGAATTAAAACATTTCTTACATGTGAAAACCCCTCAGGAGAAATTACACAACAAAGTATTGATGAAATTAAAAATGCCTTAAAATCTTCTCCTCCAGTTCGTTTAACAATTAACGGTGAAGAGGATCTATTGGTGATTCCTGTTTGTATTTTTGCTCCAGAAAATGCCACTATAATGTATGGCCAACCCAATGAAGGATTAGTTATAATAAGAATAAACGATGAAATAAGAAATAAAGCACAAAAGCTACTAAACTCTATGAATTAATGGGGTATGATGAGACGGTGGCTGTATGATTAATGATTACACTACTAAAACTCTGACCCTATTAATCCAATTATGAATAAATCTAATATACTAAATTTTGAGCAAGAATTGACTTTGCATATTTTACAATATTTTTCTAACTAATTAGTGTGAAACTTGATGATGATCTACGACTTGAAATCTTAGAAAAAGTCGGAATTTATTGTAATAGATTTTCAATTCCAGAACCAAAGGTGCTGTTAACTACCAAAGAGGTATTAGACATGCCAAAGAAAATGACAGAGGGAAGAAGAACTACAGCCTACAAATATTATGGGGTAGCTTATATTCCTGAGAATTTAGTTTTCATTAATGTAAAAAAAATTTTGGATGTAAAACTATTAGAAAATACATTGGTTCATGAATTAATCCATTTTCGTTTTCCATATCTTAGCCATGGCAGACGATTTAAGAAACTCATTAGACAAGGATTGAGTGGTAAGACCTTTCCACCTTACAAAAAAAGAAAATAAAATTCATGCTAATTTTTTATTAATGATTTATATTTCCCACAATTAGGCATGCAGGTATAAAATGGATTTACCAGAGCTTCTGCCAATAGGAGCTGCCATTGCATCTTTTGCTGTTGCAGCCGTGTTTGCTGCATGGGTTTCAAAACAAAAACCTGGAACCAAGGAAATGATGGAAATTTCTGAAGCCGTCAGAGTAGGAGCAGCAGCATTTCTAAAAAGAGAAATGAAGATAATTATTCCCATAGCAGTTGGGCTTTCAGTAATAATTGGATATTTTATTGGATATTCTAACGGTATCGCTTTTGCAGTTGGTGCAACACTTTCAGCTATTGCTGGGATGATTTCACTAAAAATTACTGTAAAGGCAGCAGTACGAGCCGCAAATCTTAGTGGGAGTGGGCTTGGAAAAACATTTGCACTTGCATTTAGGGGCGGTGCAACAGTTGGACTTGCAGTTCCTGCAATGGCATTACTAGCAATCACACTTCTTTATTTTGTATTTCCTGACCCAATTACGATAGCTGGAGTTGGAATTGGGGCAAGCTTAATTGCTTTATTTATTAGAATTGGAGGAGGTATTTTTACGAAAGCGGCTGATATGGCAGCGGATCTAGTTGGAAAAATTGAAGTCAACATACCTGAAGATGATCCCAGAAACCCAGCAACTATTGCAGATAATGTCGGAGATAATGTTGGTGATGCAGCAGGAATGGGTTCTGATGTTTACGAATCCTACATTGTGACTATGTTAGCAACCTTACTTATTGCTGCTTTAATAGGTGCACCAGAAAACTTGTTGTATCCAATTTTGATTGGGGCTTCAGGAATGATTGCTTCAATAATTGGTACTCTGACAATTGGTTCTAGAAACAATACTGATGTTATGAAACCTCTTAACAGATCCTTTTATGTTTCTGCAACAATAGCAATTGTACTTAACTTTGTGTTTACCTATTTTTATCTTGGTCAAACAACTACTGCCTACGCCTTATTTGGTGCAACTGTAATTGGGGTAATCCTTGTTCCTGTAATTCAAAAAATTACTAACCATTATACAAATTATACTTTCAAACCAGTTCAAGAAATTGCTGATTCTGCAAAATGGGGTTATGCATCACTCACTTTAATGGGGATAACTAAAGGCATGCAATCTACAGGACCTTTCATGATAGCGTTAGTTATTGCTATCATTGTTTCATTTGCAATATCATCAGCAGCTGCTCCTGATCCTTCTCAAGCTCTTCTTTATGGAATCTTTGGTACATCATTAACAGCTATGGCTATGTTGAGTCTTGCAGGAATAGTTTTGAGTATAGATGCATTTGGTCCTATTGCAGATAATGCGGGAGGTATAGTTGAAATGACTGGCATGGGTGAAGAAAATCGTAAAGTTACTGATAAAATTGATGCTGTTGGGAACACAACTAAAGCAGTTACAAAAGGATTTGCTATAGCTAGTGCAGGTCTTGCAGCTTTAGCAATGATACAAGCATTTCAATTTGAAGCTTCTGAAGTATTTAATCAAGTTTTTGATTACTCTCTTTCAAATCCCGCAGTAATTACAGGACTCTTAGTAGGGGGATTGATTCCTTTCATAATTACTGGACAATTAATCAATGCAGTTACAAGAGCGGCTTCAAAACTTGTAGATGAAGTTAGAAGACAATTCAAAAGTGATCCTGAAATTCTAACAGGCAAATCTAAACCAGATTACGCTAAATGTGTAGATATTGCCACTGTTGCATCACTTAAGGAGCTTTGGAAACCTGCAATTATAGCTATCATGGCTCCAATTATCCTAGGTATTATCTTAGGACCTCCAGCAGTTGCAGGACTTTTGATGGGTGCAGTTGTTTCAGGAATATTTTTGGCATTTCATCTTGTTAATACTGGAGGAGCATGGGATAACGCCAAGAAGCTCATTGAGATGAAAGGTAACAAAGGAAGTGAAGAACACAAAGTTGCTGTAGTTGGAGATATAATTGGTGATCCCTACAAGGATACTGCTGGGCCTGCATTAAATACAGTCATAAAATTGCTAAATACAGTTGCAATTGTCTTTGTGTCAGCATTTGTATCAATTGTAGTTCTCTAGTTAGATCAATCATTAATTGCAATTGTCATATCAAGCTCATCAATCTGAGCCTTTATTGCTTTCTCAAGAGGCTTCTCGTGTTCTGAACAGAATTTAAAAAATCCGTCTACTGTCTGAAAACAACCACAAAGCCATTTGGTCTTTTTATCTCCTTCAACAGATAATCTAGCATAAGGATGTTTTTCCATATTATATTGGAATTATTGTGAATAAAAAAAGTTTGTAAGGCTCATTTAAGAAACCAATGCTGCTTATGGGCAGCCTTCCATTTTTTGAATAAAGAACCCATCTTTTTCTATTGCTTGTGCAACAGGTTCAGGTGCACCCTGTGAGTGACAGAATTGACATTCTTCTGTAGTGACTGAAGCACTGTCCTCTCCAATACTTGATAACCATTTTTTTGCAAATTGAATCGCTTTATCATGATCTTTTTCATTTGTTATGACGTCAAAATGCATAGTATGACCATCTCCTGCCTTCACATAGGTGTCGTAAACATGTATTTCCATACAGTCTTAGAAAAGGAAGGGATATTTATTTCAAGGAAACTACTGCATTCGTGAAATATGAAGTAATGATAGAAATTCCAAAGCAAGAAAACATAACTTTAGAACTTGATGACAAACTAGCTCCTCAAACTGTCAAATCTTTATTGGAAAAATTGCCTTTTAGTGTTGGTGTAAATCTTTGGGGAGAAGAAATCTACACTGATGAAACTCCAATTAAAATTGACCTTGAGAATCCAAAACCATTAGTTCAATTAAATGATGTTGCTTATTGGCCTACTGGCAAAGCGATCTGCTTGTTTTATGGTCCAACCCCAATTGGAAAAAAAGATGAAATTAAACCGTATTCTCCTGTAAACATTATTGGAAAAATTACTAATCCTAAAAAGAACATTTTATCAATAATAAGAGATGGAGTAACAGTTACTTTTAGACTCTCATCCTAATCTTTTTTT
>CAWTZT010000061.1:0-6529 GCA_963919845.1 Thaumarchaeota archaeon CSP1-1 | reverse complement strand
TTTTGTAAATGGCTTTAATGATGCAGCTAATTCTGTTGCCACAGTAATTGGTACGAGAGTATTAAAACCACTTCATGCTGTCTTACTATCTGCAGTTGCAAATTTTGTTGGCCCATTTGTTTTTGGTGTTGCAGTAGCTGCAACAATTGCTAAAGGAATCGTAAGCCCTGAAGATATTACAATTTTCATAATAATAGGGGGATTATCAGGTGCAATTACATGGAGTGTAGCATGTACATATTTGGGGCTGCCAATTTCCAATAGCCACTCACTTATCGGTGGAATTGTGGGTGCAGGTATTGCAGGATTAGGTTTTGAGTCATTGGTGTATGACGGTTTGCTCAAAGTCGGAATTGGATTAATAACCTCTCCTATTGGCGGAATGATTATTGGACTCTTACTGGCAGGTGCTATAATCACCATCTTTGCAAAACATCATCCCGCAAGGGTAAACAAAACATTTGGGCGTTTACAGTTAATTTCTTCAGCATGGTTTGCATTGACTCATGGTGCAAATGATGGACAAAAAGTGATGGGAATAATTGTTCTAGTGTTATTAGCCGAAGGAATAATTACTGAATTTGAAATGCCTCTTTGGGTAATTTTTGCTGCAGCAAGTGCAATTGGACTAGGAACTTTCTTTGGTGGGCACAAAGTCATTAGAACGTTGGGTCTACGAGTTGCAAGATTAAGACCTTACCAAGGATTTGCAGCAGAAACAGGTGGTGGAATACTTTTAGCAATTTTTGCAACTTTGGGAATTCCAGCAAGCACCACACACGCAATAACAGGTTCAATCATAGGAGCAGGAGCAGTTAGAAGAAAATGGGCAGTTAGATGGAAGTTAAGTAGACAAATTGTTTTTTCCTGGTTAGTAACAATTCCAGGAAGTGCTGCAATAGCATTTGTTAGTACTCATATCATTCATTTGTTTGTATGATGACATTTTTTCCTGGATTTTTTACATCATGTTCAGATAGATTCTAAAATACAACAAATTGTTTCCAACTTGACGGCTGAAGATTTATGAAAAATTCTAACCTGATTATATTTATCTCAGAATTAGTAGGTACATTTGGTCTATTAGTTGCAGCTACAGGTTCCATAGTTTATGATGGAAGAACTGGAGGAACACTTGGAATACCTTTCATTGTTGCAATGCACATTGTTGGTTTAGCTATAGTTGTTTATGCTTTTAGAAAATATTCTTTGGCTCATTTTAATCCAGCCGTAACGATTGGATTCTATATAGCCGGTTATACTAAAAAGAAAGAACTTCCATTTTATTTTACAGCTCAAGCAATTGGGGCATTTCTGGGAACATATTTTGTAAAATATTTACTTGGAGATTATGCAAACCTTGGTACCAATTCTCCAAACTATTCATATCCATTTGCATTTTATTATACAATTGAAATTATTGCAACCGTTTTGCTAATGGGAGTTATTTTATGTGTAGTTCACTACAAGCGTTTAAACAAGTTATCAGGACTTGTAATTGGCGGAATTATTGGCCTTGATGTCTTATTTTTTGGAGAGATTTCAGGTGCATCAATGAATCCAATTAGGTCGATTTCTCCAGCACTGGTTTCTGGCATGATGAATGATTTATGGATATATTTGACTTCACCATTAATCGGTGCCGTAATAGTTGCACTGCTATATCGTAAGAAATTCTCTAATTCTAAAAATACAAAATAGTATTACGAATAATAATAACAAGAATTATTCTGCCATGTTGTCAAAATCAAAAAAACTATTCACTGATGCAAAAAAAGTAATTCCTTCAGGGGTTAATAGTCCTGTAAGATATTTTGAACCATATCCATTCTTTGTAAAAAAATCTCAAGGCAGCTCAATTTGGGACGAAGATGGAAAGCACTACATAGATTTTTGCAACGGATATGGAGCCTTACTTTTAGGTCATAGAAGAAAAGAAATTATTTCTGCAGTTTCAAAACAACTTAACACTGGAACATTATTTTGTGCACCAACAGAACTTGAAATAAAATTATCAAAACTGATCATTGGAAACTTTCCTTCTATAGACATGGTGAGACTAGTAAACACTGGTTCAGAAGCAACAATGACTGCAATACGATTAGCTAGAGGTTATACAAAAAAGAAAAAAATCATAAAATTTGAAGGATGTTATCATGGTGCACATGATTCTGTATTAGTAAAAGCCGGTTCTGGTTCTGCTCATTATGGAATTTCTGTTTCTGAAGGTAGTTTAAATGAAGTTTCAAAAAATACGCTAGTTGTTCAATATAACAATTCACAAGAATTAGAACGAGTAATTAAAAAAAATAAAGATGTTGCGGGAGTAATTATTGAACCAATACCTGCAAACATGGGATTAATTTTACCAGAAAAAAACTTTCTTGCCGATGTAAGAAAAATTACAAAAAACTATGATGTTCCATTAATTTTTGATGAAGTAGTTACGGGGTTTCGGGTTTCACCTGGAGGTGCTCAAAAACATTTTGGAATCAAACCTGATATAACAACGCTTGCCAAAGCGCTTGGTAATGGATTTGTAATTGCTGCAGTTGGAGGCAGAAAAGAAATTATGAACCAACTCACACCTGGTGGTAAAGTTTACCAAGCCAGCACTTTTGCTGGCAACCCAATATCAGTTAGTGCTGCAATTAGTTCTGTGCAAACTATGAATAAAATAAAAAACAAAATGTATCCAAAATTAGAAAGCTTTTGCTTTTTACTTGCAAGAGCAATTGATGATATTGCAAATGATCTAAAAATTCCTCATCAGATTAATTTCACAGGTTCAATGTTTCAGATCTTCTTTACAAACAAACCCGTTGTAGACTACAAAACTTGTAAAAAATCTGATTCACGTAAATTCCAAAAAATGTTTAATTCATTATTAAAAAATGGAATTTTTATTGCCCCATCACAATTTGAAACCGTTTTTCTATCCAACGCACACACAAAAAATGACCTTAATGTCGCACTTAATGCATATCATAAAGCTCTAAAAACGGTGAAAACTTGAAATTCAAAATCGGAACTCGTGGGAGTAACCTTTCTCTAGCACAAACAAATTGGGTTGTATCAGAATTAAAAAAAATTAATCCTCAAGTAGAATTTGAAATAAAAACAATCAAAACACTAGGTGATACTGATTCAAGACCACTTTTTACATTAGAACAAAAGGGAATATTTGAAAAAGAAATTGATAGGGCAGTAGCTGAAAAAGAAGTAGATTTTGCAGTTCATAGTCTTAAAGATATTCCATCTGATTTGGCACCAGGACTAACTCTTAGTTGTATTCCAAAAAGGGAATCAATTAACGATGTTTTCATATCTAAAGACAATTCCACACTTGAAAATATCAAACCTAAATCAGTTATTGGAACAAGTAGCCTTAGACGAGCTGTACAAATTAGTAGAATTAGAAATGATGTTAAAATTAAACCAATTCGAGGAAACGTAGAGTCAAGGATTAGAAAAATTCAAGAAGGAAATTATGATGCAGTAGTTCTTGCTCAAGCAGGAATAAACAGATTGGGAATTGATATTAAATATACAAAACTATCAACAAAAGATTTTCCACCATCCCCAGGTCAAGGAGCTTTGGGAATTGTAAGTCGTGAGGATGATAAAGAAACATTTTCTATGTTAAAACAAATTGAAAATCCTGATTCACGATTAGAAGCCGATGCTGAAAGAGCACTTTCAAAATTTGTTGAAGTTGGTTGCAGATTTCCAGTAGGTGCTTTTGCACATTCTAATGAACAAAATTTGAAACTAACTGTTGTTGCTTATTCTGTTGATGGAACCAAATCTATAATGGTTGAGAAAACCGGAAATAAAAATGACCCATTAGCAATAGGAAAGATGGCAGGTGAAGAGCTTGACAAACAAGGAGTCAAAGACCTTGCATTAAATTGGCGAGAAAAGCTTGAGGAGTGGAATAAAAAATGATTGGTAAAGTATACTTGGTAGGAGCTGGCCCAGGAGATTCAAAACTAATTACTATTAAAGCAGTTGAGCTTCTCAAAAAAGCAGACGTAGTTCTTTACGACAGACTAGTAAGCAAAAAAATTCTCTCAATGATTTCAAAGAAAGCCAAGAAAATTTATGTTGGAAGATCAGTTGGAGATGATTACAAGCATCAGGACAGCACAAACGATTTGATGGTAAAATATGCAAAAACTAAAAAAAATGTTGTCAGACTAAAGGGTGGAGATCCTATCATTTTTGGAAGAGGTGGTGAAGAAGCAGAATATCTAAAAAAACGAAAGATAAAATACGAAATCATTCCAGGAATAACTTCTGGAATTGGTTCGGCAACTTATTCTGGAATTCCTTTAACTCACAGAAAGTATTCCTCATCTGTAGTTTTTGTCACTGGGCATGAAGATCAAGAAAAGCAAAATGAGCAAGTAAAATGGAAAAAACTTGCAAAATCAGTAGATACTATTGTAATAATGATGGGGTTATCTCGACTTGGAATAATTTGTGAACAACTGATCGCAGGTGGTCTAGAAAAAACAACTCCGATAGCCGTGATTCAGGAAGGAACTACTGAAAAACATAGGATGGTTAAAGGAACTCTAGATACAATTTCTCAAAAGGTCAAACGTGAAAAAATCAAACCTCCTTCAATAATTATAATAGGTAAGGTAGTTAATCTCTCAAAAATAATAGGATGGAAATAATATGATAAATGGAAAAACCATAGCAATTACTCGTTCAGAAGAAGACTCTGAAGAATTTATTGAATTGGTTTCGCATGAAAACGCAAGACCCATTCCTTTGCCTACAATTGAACTTGTTAGCAAGGGTGACAAAATTGTCGATGAATTTTTAGAATCAATTCAACAATATGATCCAGATTATTCGGTGTTTATGAGCTCAAAAGCAGTAAAATTACTTTTTGATACTGCAAAAAAAAATTCTAAATATGAAAAACTTCAACTAGCAGTTGCAAATACAATTGTAATTGCAGTTGGTCCAAAAACTAAAGCTGCTTTAGAATCTGAAGGAATTAAAGTATCTTACATTCCAAAACGTTTTTCATCAGTTGGAGTTGGTGAAGTTTTAACCAGATTAAATGCAGTAGGAAAAAAGGTTCTTGTCCCAAGAAGTGGCGCATCAACTCCATTTCTTCGTAACCTTCTTGAAAAAATAGGTTTAGTTGTTAAGGAAATTCATCTTTACGATGTACATTCATTTGGTGATATCAGTCAATGGAAGGAATTTTCAGAGTTATTTTCACAAAATAAAATTGATGGCATTGTTTTTACTAGCGCATCATCAGTTCGTGCGTTTTTTGATATACTAGAAAAAAACTTCGATGAGAAAACTCTGCTAAACAATTTACAAAAAACCAAAATTGTATCAATTGGTCCTTTTACAGCTGAAGAGCTAAACAAATTTAATGTAAAAAATTCCGTTGCAAATGTTCACACAATTTCTGGAGCTTTTCAAACAATAAAGAATATTTTTTCATTAGCTTAGCCTATCATTTTCTTCAAATTTAGCTTTGCCTACTCCGATCTACGAGTTGTAATGGGTGAAGAAGCTATTAATATTATAACAGTGTTATTTGTCGTATGACCACTGAAAGTCTTGAGATGGATTATTCTAAATATGATTTCAAAGATTCAACTGAACTTTATGTTCACTTGAGCAAAAAAGGTCTCTCAAGAGAAGTTGTAGAAAGTATCAGTAAATTAAAAGATGAACCACAATGGATGCTTGATTTTAGACTTCGTTCATATGAGATTTTTATGAAAAAACCAATGCCAACTTGGGGTGGTGACCTAAGTAAAATCAATTTTCAAAATATTTTCTATTATGCTAAAGCTACTGACAAAACTGAGAAAAATTGGGATGATGTTCCAGATACCGTTAAAAAAACCTTTGACAAACTAGGAATTCCAGAGGCAGAAAAGAAATTCCTCGCAGGAGTTGGGGCTCAATACGAATCAGAAGTTGTATATCATAGTCTAAGAGAGGATTTACAAAAACAAGGTGTTATTTTCTTAGATACCGATACTGCATTAAAAGAACAACCTGAAATTTTCAAGAAATTTTTTGCTAAAATTATTCCTCCAGAAGATAACAAATTTGCAGCACTAAACAGCGCTGTTTGGAGTGGCGGTTCATTTATCTATATTCCACCAGGTATCAAAGTCGACATGCCATTACAAGCATACTTTAGAATTAACGCAGAAAACATTGGACAATTTGAGAGAACATTAATCATTGCAGATGAGGGATCAGAAATACATTACATAGAAGGATGTACAGCACCAGTTTATTCTTCTGAATCGTTACACTGTGCAGTTGTTGAGCTTGTAGCACACAAAGATGCACACTTGCGATACACAACAATTCAAAATTGGAGTACTGATGTTTACAATCTAGTTACAAAGCGTGCTTATGCATACGAAGGCGCTAGAGTAGAATGGATTGATGGAAACATTGGTAGCAAACTCACAATGAAATATCCAGGAATTTATCTAATGGGAGAACGAGCATATGGTGAAACACTTTC
>CAWTZT010000060.1:0-23355 GCA_963919845.1 Thaumarchaeota archaeon CSP1-1 | reverse complement strand
CTCCACAATCACAAAATTCAAGACACAAAATTGCAATTTATTCAGCAATAGTTTTAGCTGCTCTTGCAATGATGTATGGACTAGCAGTCATGTATGGTGAATAAAATGAGAGAAAGCGTAATAATGAAAATTCATTATGGAACGGCCTTAGCTTCTATTGCACTAGTAGCTGTCCATATTTTGTTTAGGCTTACACAAGGTTTTGCAGAGTCTTTACAGTATGAAAATGTATTAGCTAATTATCAGTTCTTGCCATATGCAGGTATGTTAGAAATAATTTTAATTTTATTATCTATACATGGATTCAATGGTCTTCGCGTTATCCTTATTGAGCTCAAACAAGGAAAATCTTACGAGAAATCAGTGACCTATGGATGTATTGCCGCAATGACAATTGTGATACTTTATGGTTCTAGAACAATTTTTATGACTAGTATGGGGATGAATTAGAGTGGCTTCAGATAATATTCAAGTTTCCCAAGAATTAAGCAGAGTTAGAACTCAACCAAAATCTATTACTCTACGAATTTCACGCTTTAATCCAAAGACTGATTCTAGAAAACGATTTGAGGAATACAAGGTTCCATATGAAAAGTGGACAACTGTTTTAGATACAATTCTGCATGTGAAAAATAATTTTGATCATTCTGTTGCCATTCGTTATTCATGCAGGCAGGCTTCATGTGGTTCATGTGGAATGAAAATTAACGGAAGACCACAACTAGCATGTTTTACAAAAATCAGTGAGCTCAACTCAAACGTTGTTACTGTAGAACCAATGGATAATTTTCCAATTACTCGTGACCTGGTTGTAGGATTTGAAAGAATGTTTTCAACTCACAAGAAACTAAAACCGTACATCATAAATCCTGAATCCGAAATAACCCCAGGTACAAAGGAATTTTTACAATCACCAAAAGATGTGGAAAACTATATCCAATTTGCTAACTGCATTAAATGTGGTTTATGTAATTCTGTATGTCCTACCATGGCTACCGACTCTTCATTTATTGGCCCACAAGCTTTAGCACAAGCCTACAGATATGTTGCAGATAATAGAGACAAAGGAAAAGATGAAAGATTAAAAATTATCGACGATTCTCATGGAATTTTCAGATGTCATTTTGCGGGTTCTTGTAGCCAAGTCTGTCCAAAAGGTGTAGATCCAGCTATGGGAATTCAGTTACTTAGAGGATATTTACTCGGTTTCCGAAGTTAGTTGTTTTGTTTTTTTGGGTTTGGACTATTATTTACCTGATTGTTTATTTGCTCTGCCATAAAGTGGTTTGATACATTAACTTTAACATCATCAATACCATCAATTTTTAAAAGATTATCATGAACATCTTGACAAATTTTAAATCCAAATACTGCTGGACAGAATGGACTTGTTAAGTGCAAATCAATTTTAACTTTAGAATCACTAATGTCCACTTCATCAACAAGTTCAAGCTCAGTGATAGTTGTATTTATTTCAGGATCTACAATTTTAGATAACTCATCGAAAATTTTCACTCTTAGTTGTTTGACATCTTGTGCCATTATCGACAAAGCGTCGATGCTATATATAACCATTCTAAATCCTTATGTGATGTATCGTTCACGCCTTGGTAACAAGTTAGATGAAATTATTCTTGATTATGTTTCTTCAATTTCTGATGATAACGAAATTGTGTTTTACGATATAGTTGGAAGTCAAGCACACTCCATTATGTTATATGAAAACAAAATAATTACAAGAAACGACGTAAAAAAAATTCTTTCAGCTTTAGAAAATCTGAAAAAGAAAAAATTTGAAATAAAATCAGATGCAGAAGATATACATGAATTAATTGAATCACTTGTCATCAAAAGTGCAGGACCAGTTAGTGGTGGTAAGATGCATACAGGACGTTCACGAAATGATCAAGTTACTGCTGACATTCGTATGAAAATTCGTGATGACATTAATGTTCTTTGTCAATGTTTGTTAGATACTATCAAAGCATTAGTTTCACTGGCTCAAGCACACCAACAAACTGTAATGCCTCTTTATACACATCTTCAACAAGCACAAGCTGGCTTCTTTTCTCATTATCTTTTGGCGTATGCTGATGCCTTGTTCCGTGATTTAGACAGGCTTTATGTAACTTATGGAAGGGTAAACGAAAGTCCGTTAGGTGCAGGTCCTATTGGAGGTACTAGCTTGCCAATAGATAGAAAAACCACTGCAAAAATGCTAGGTTTTCATGGAATTGTTGAAAATTCTATTGATGCAACAAGTACACGAGATTTTGTTGCTGAATATGTTAGTACAGTAGCTATTCTCATGACTAATCTTTCAAGGATTTCTGAAGATTTTGCTATTTGGTCAACTTCTGAATTTGGCTTTATCGAATTATCTGATGAATTTTCATCCCCATCTAGCGTAATGCCTCAAAAGAAAAACCCTGATATGCTAGAACTAACTAGGGGAAAAACTGCTCAAGTCATTGGAAATGTCACTACTGTCTTATCTGCAATTAAGGGTCTACCTTCTGGATATAATCGAGACCTTCAACAAATAAAATCATCAATTTGGGTAACATCAAAGATTTCCACAAGTGCATTAATTGTACTAAAATTAATGCTATTGACTCTAACTGTAAATAAACCAAAAATGAAAAAAGCAACTGAAAATGGATATTTGATTGCTTTAGACTTGGCTGAAAAACTTGTTCAGAAAGGAATACCATTTAGGACTGCACATAAGGTAATTGGAAAAATTGTTCAATTGTCAAGTTATTCAAAAAAACCCATTTCAAAAATTACTCCAACAGAATTAAGGACTGCAATTAAAGGAACATCAATTAATACTAAATTTCTTTCAGAAATTATAAAATCAACAACAATAAACTCTTCACTTCGTGACAGAATTTCTATCGGTTCTTCAGGAATCAAAGAACAAAAACGAATGATTGGAGATCGTATGAAAAAAATCAATGCATACAGAGAAGGAATCATGAAACGTAATAAAGAAGTAAAATTTGCTGCAGAAAATCTTTCAAAAAAAGTCAAAGAATTAACAAAATAAAAGCGGGTCTGGTGGGATTCGGACCCACGACAACCGGATTAAAAGTCCGGTGCGCTACCTGGCTGCGCCACAGACCCCTTGGCAACTTGCCTGTGTGTATAATTTAGTCTTTTACAAGAATTTTTTGTTTTAAAGGAAAGTTTTAAACTAGCAATTTCATTTTGTTATATTGCGCCCTTGTAGTATAGCCCGGTCTAGAATTCGGCCCTGTCACGGCTGAGACGCGTGTTCAAATCCCGCCGAGGGCGCTTACTTTTTTATCTGAGATATTATTTCATCGAGAATTTTTTTATTTGAAGCAGCTATGAATGATAATCTAGTTTGGTAACTCAAATCCGAATCTAAGGGTTTAAGATTTGCATCTAACATCAAACCTCCAGCTTCCTTTACCAACAAAAACCCTGCTGCCATGTCTTGAATTCGAATTTTATCTCTAAAATCAATGAAAATGTCTATTAATCCTCGTGCAAACAAAGCCAATTCAAGTGCGTTTGCTCCAAAATGCCTAGTATGATTATGACTTTTGAAAATTGGTTGTAATTGTTTTAGAAGTTCTGGTTTAGCACCAGATAAGTTAACTCCTACAATTCGGTAAGTTGGTTCTTTTTCCTGAACGTGAATTTGTTTATCATTTAGGAATGCTCCTTTTCCTTTTGAGGCCCAATACACATTGCCATTTGAAAGATCTGTTACTACTCCATCTGTAATAGAGCTAATTTTATTTTCAGTAGCAAATGCTAGGGAACAACAAAAAAAAGGAATCCCTCTAACAGCATTAGCAGAACCATCTATAGCATCCATTATTACAAATCCTTTAGATTCATTTGATAATTCAACTCTGCCACATTCTTCACCAAGAACTACACATTCAAAATTAATTTTTTTTAAATAATCAAGTACTGCTTTCTCAGCGACAATATCTATTTTTCTAGATATATCTCCTCCAGCTCCTCGACCAAAATCCCCTGCTGCATCACTTGTTCCTGCCAAGTCTTTTACATTTTCATAAACTAGCTTTGATGCATTTTTTAGTATTTCAATTACTTCCACAACTCTTTTTGAATTTTTTTCGTTATTTAAGTGAAATAAAAAAAACTTCATTGAAAGCATAAATAACCAGAAAAGAGTTGAGCGTTTGTGAGTGGCAAGGATCAATCTATTGTAAGTAAAGAATCTTTACTGTCAACAAAACCTGGAAAACAAATCCTTAAACAGGGAATGTTTAAATCAAAAGGATACAAACTTTTCAAAAAATATAAAGAGGAGGCAGAAAATGAATTTCCAAACTTTGCAGAAAGATTTACCGATGATCTACTAAGGGAAATTAAATCTGATAATTCTGCAAATTCAACACAACAAGAATTTTCTCAAGAGGTAGGTTCCTCAGAATTAATTTTACAAAACTCCCAAATCCCAGATATCAAGTCCAAATTAGAAAACCGTGAAATTCTAAAGGATCGTGTTTTACGAATTCTAAATTCAAACTTTGTGAAAATGACTTTTCCTGTTTTCAATGCTTTGTATGATGCTGCAGCAGAATTTTCAGGAATACACGACCCAAAAATGCGACAAAACTTAGTGGATGGACATATCATTGCAATTGATTTAAGCGAACCAATGGATAGAATTGTAGATAAAGATGAAGACTTAGATTATTTGGATGATTATAAACTCATGAATCCTTACATTTTGAAGATTGCCAGAAAAAAAATATCGATGGGAGGTGAAGAAGTTCTAAAAGAATTTGAAGAAGGTTTCAAGGATGCCCGTGTTGGACAATATATTGACACCAAACTAAAATCAAAACCCACATCTATTACTGAAGAAGAAATGAATCAATGCTACAAAAAATATCGTGCCGTCATGGGAACTGCAGGCCGAAATATGGCTCTTGCAAAAAGACCTTTAGGAGAAATATTTTATCTTGGTATGGCTAGAGCGGCAGAATCAGTTGGTTGTGGCAATGAGATTGAAGATTCAATAAAAAACGAATTTGTCAAAATTCCTTCATGGCCTCTTTACTATTCTCTTCTCTCTAACGATGTTCAAAAAGGGTTTGAATTAACTTTGAAAAAAAGTAATCTATATCTCAGCGATGCAAGGCTTGCATTAGAACTACTACCTGATGGATTCTCACATCGCGAATTTTTGGAATTTTTGTTTCTCACAGTAGAACATTATAATCATTTTTGGTATAATCGACTAGAGAAAGAAAAAATCTGGTCAAAACTTTCTTCTAATCTTCCAAAGTGATGCTCTTTGATGTGGTCCGAAAAATATAGACCTCAAAAAATTGCCGATATGGTGGGAAACGAAGATGCACGAACAAAATTTGTAGAATGGTTTGGCAAATGGAAGAAAGGAACAAAACCACTTTTACTTGTGGGTCCTCCGGGAATAGGTAAAACCACCCTAGCAAATTTGGCAGCCAAACAATTTCAGTATGATATGATTAGCCTAAATGCAAGTGATGTACGAAATAAAAAACGTATTCAAGAAATTCTGAATCCAGTTCTTGGAAGTTTGAGTCTTCTTGGCCGTCCAATGATTTTTGTTGATGAAGTAGATGGAATCTACGGAAGAGCTGATTATGGTGGTGCTGAGGCTTTAATCCAAATCCTAAAAGAACCAACAATCCCCATAATTTTGGCTGCTAACATCGAAGTCTCTACAAAAATGAAAAGTATCAAAAAAGCAGTAAAAACAATTCATTTAAGACCTCTACCTCCTAGATTGTTGCAATTATATCTCAAAAAAATTCTACAAAACGAAAACGCAAAACTTAGTCCAGGTAATTTAATAAAAATTGTAACAGGATCACGAGGTGATCTTAGGTCTATGATTAATTCTGCTCAAGCATTCGTGACGGGTTTTGAACCAGCGACTGAAAAATCATTTGAAAGTATGGATATAGAATCTGTAGTTAATGCATTTTTTAAAGCAAATTCTGAAGATGAGGCAAGAATGGTTCTCTACTCATTACGAATAGATCCACGTGAAAAAATTAACGCATTTTATTCGAGTATTGTAACAAGCAGCATTACCAAAGAACAAATGACAAAAATTTTGCCCATTTTATCAGAAGCTGATCTTTTGTATGGAAAAATAATGAAGACACAGGAATGGAGATTACTTCGTTATCTTGATGAAATATTAATGAAACTATACCAAAAGAATTCTACAATAAGATATTCGCAGTATAATCTTTCTTGGCCACTTCTTAATAGATTGAGATGGGATGGAAAAAGTATCAAAAGATTGGCATCTATCATGGCTAAAAAAATGCACATTTCAAAAAGTACTTTTTCAACCTTTTATTTCCCATACATTTTGTTATGTATGAAGAACAAAAGTTTAGAATTAGAACTTGAAGAATCTTTTGAAGATATTTTGGAAAAAGAGATGAAATTATTGAAATGAGCTGGCGTAAAATTTCGATGAAATTTCCTGGTAAATGCATAGTTTGTAATAAGAAATTAGAAGTAAATGAAATTGGTCTTTGGGCTAAAGGAGAGGGAGTAAAACATGAAAAATGTGGGGAAGTTAAGGAACTAAAATGTATTGTATGTGGGAATCGTGCTGGATGTCCCAAATGCGAATTTTCATCTGATTGTGATCTAAACCTTGTTTCACAGCTATGCATTTGTAAAAACTGTCTTGAGAAAACAAATTCATTTGAATCTTATCAAAATTCTACGAAAAAGAAATTTCCATTAATAAATATCTAAATTTAGCTTAGCTAAGGCTGAAATTTATCTCAAAAAATAATTTCTAACTAAATTAATATATGTTAAAGCATGATTCAGATCTCCGGGCATGCATTCTGATAAAATTGGTAAATTTTTAAAAAAAAATAAAACAGCAAGTCAGGGTGGTGGACAAGATAAAATTTTAGCTCAACACGAAAAAGGGAAATTAACTGCCAGAGAACGAATTGATTTACTTTTAGACGAGGGCAGCTTCACCGAAGTTGATGCCATGACTACTCATCATTACCACGAATATGATATGCAGAAAAAAAAGTTCTTGGGTGATGGCGTAGTTGGTGGTTATGGAACAATCAATAGTAGAAAGGTTATAGTTTTTGCTTATGATTTTACTATTTTAGGTGGAACCCTGAGTCAGATGGGTGCTAAAAAAATTACAAAACTTATGGATCACGCAGTGCGAGTTGGTTGTCCGATAATAGGTATAATGGATTCAGGTGGTGCAAGAATTCAAGAAGGAATACTGAGCTTAGACGGATTTGCCGATATTTTCTATCACAATGAATTAGCCTCAGGTGTTATTCCACAAATTACTGCTAGCGTTGGACCTTCTGCTGGTGGAGCAGTATATTCTCCAGCTATGACTGACTTTGTAATTATGGTTGATAAGGTAGGAACAATGTTTGTCACAGGTCCAGATGTTGTAAAAACAGTTCTTGGAGAAGAAATTTCATTTGAGGATTTAGGTGGAGCTATGGCTCATGGAACAAAAAGTGGTGTAACACACTTTGTTGTCAAAAATGAATTCGAATGTATGGATTGCATCAAAAAACTCCTCTCATATCTTCCACAAAACAATTCACAAGAGCCACCAACCTTAAAAAATGATGATGACCCAAATAGATTAGATCACAATCTAATAAACATAATTCCTGAAAATGCACTTCAACCTTATGACATGAAAGAAATCATTCTTTCTGTTGTTGACAATCATGAATTTTTTGAGGTCCATGAATTATTTGCTCCAAATATAGTTGTAGGATATGCACGATTAAATGGAAAAGTAGTTGGTATTGTTGCAAACCAACCACTTAGTCTTGCTGGAGCACTTGACATTGATTCATCAAACAAGGCAGCAAGATTCATTAGATTCTGTGATGCATTTAGCATTCCATTAATCACATTTGTTGATACTCCTGGATACATGCCTGGATCAAATCAAGAACATAATGGAATCATTAGACACGGAAGTAAACTGCTCTTTTCTTATTGTGAAGCAACAGTTCCAAAAATAACTCTTGTAATCGGTAAAGCATATGGTGGTGCATACATTGCAATGGCTAGTAAATACCTCAGAACTGACATAAACTATGCTTGGCCTACTGCCAGAATTGCAGTGCTTGGTAGTGAAGCTGCTGTCAAAATTATGAATAGAAAGGAATTATCTAAAGCCAAAGATCCAGAATCCCTAAAGAAAGAGCTTATGGATGACTTTACAGAAAAATTTGAAAATCCATATGTAGCAGCATCTCTTGGAACAGTTGATACCGTCATTGATCCTGCTGAAACAAGACCAATGTTGATTAAAGCACTTGAGATGCTTGCAAATAAACGTGAAAAACAACTTCCTCGTAAACACGGTAACATCAATCTGTGAGAATAATGATAGAAAAGGTTCTGATAGCAAACCGAGGTGAAATTGCTTTACGTGTAATTAGAACATGTAAAGCTCTTGGACTCAAAACAGTTGCAGTTTATTCTGATGAAGATTACAATTCACTTCATGTTAAACAAGCAACCGATTCTTATTACATTGGTGAAGGTACCCCAGCAAAAAGTTATCTAAACCAAGAAAAAATCTTGGAAACAATATTGGCATCTGGAGCAGATGCTGTTCATCCAGGTTATGGTTTTCTTTCAGAAAATCCTGACTTTGCAAGGTCTTGTGAGAAAAACAAAATTAATTTTATTGGAACAACTGCAGACTCGATGGAACTTTGTGGTGACAAAATGCAATGCAAAGAAGTTATGTTAAAGGCTAAAGTTCCAACGGTGCCAGGAAGTCCAGATCTTGTAAAAGATGCAGATGAAGCTATGTCAATCGCTAATGAAATCAAATACCCAGTACTTCTAAAATCGGTATTTGGTGGTGGTGGACGAGGAATAAGACTTGTTCATAATGATAAAGAGCTTAAAGAAAATTATGACTCTGCTATAGGTGAATCAATGGCAGCTTTTGGTAAATCTGCAATACTTGTAGAAAAATTTCTAGAAAAAATACGACATATTGAGTATCAAATGGCACGAGACACTCACGGTAACACAGTTCACATTTTTGAAAGAGAATGTTCAATACAAAGAAGAAACCAAAAACTTATCGAACAAACCCCATCGCCAGTTGTTGATCAGGAAACAAGAGATAGAATTGGAGAAATAGTTGTAAAGGCGGCCAAAGCAGTTGATTACATTAATCTTGGCACCGTCGAATTTCTTAGGACAGATGAGGAGGAATTTTATTTCATAGAAATTAATGCAAGGCTTCAAGTAGAACACCCAATAACAGAACTTGTTAGTGGATTAGATCTTGTAAAATTACAAATAGATATTGCAAATGGTGAACCAATTCCATTCAAACAAAAGGATCTAAAAATGAATGGATATGCTATTGAATGTAGAATCAATGCTGAAGACACTTTTTTGGACTTTGCCCCATCAACAGGACCAGTACCTGATGTTACAATTCCCTCTGGACCAGGAGTTCGTTGTGATACGTACCTGTATCCAGGTTGTACCGTTTCGTCATTCTATGATTCTCTGATGGCAAAACTTTGTACATGGGGACAAACATTTGAAGAATCCAGACTAAGGATGCTTGGTGCCCTTAATGACTTTTACATTCAAGGAGTAGAAACATCTATTCCACTTTACAAAACAATTTTGAATACAGAGGAATACAAAAATGGTGATCTTTCTACTGACTTTTTAAAACGATACGGAATATTAGATAAGCTAACTGCAGATATTAAATCTGATAAAAAAGCTAACAAAGATGCAGCAATTGCAGCTGCTGTTATTCATTCAGAATATTTCAAAAGCAGAGTAAAATCATCATTGGAAGATAACACACGTTGGAAGAGTCAACTGGACTGAACTATACATGGAATGTAAAATAGAAGATATTGAAGGAATATTCAACGGAGAAATCGTAGAAAATCTTGGAAATAATGATTATGTTATTAAATTAAACGACATAGAACAAAATTTAAAAATTCTTAATATGGATTCTCGAGGAATTGAATTTATTTTAGACCAAAAATATCAGAAAGTAAAGTATCTCGAAAGTGGCACCTCAAAGATGAATCTTATTGTCAATGGTGTTCCAATTACTCTTAATCTTCATGCAAATTTAGATGAGATTGTTTACAAAAAAACTGGAGGTGGAGGACCTGCCGACTCTGAAATTGCTCTAAAAAGTCAAATTCCCGGCAAAGTTGTTTCAATCGCTGTACAAGAGGGAGCTAGCATAAAGAAAGGTGAAGCTGTATGTGTTTTAGAATCTATGAAAATGCAGGTAACTGTTAAAGCTCACAAAGATGGAAAAATAAAATCAATAAAGATCAAGGAAGGTGGCACCGTTGCAAAAAATGATGTCATTGCAGAAGTAGAATAAAAAATTAATTTCCTTTGTTAAGAAAGTTTTTGATTTCCTCATAGTTTGGTTCTACTAATGGATCATCTGAAACCCATTTGTAGCCAACAGTCCCATCTTCATTAATGATAAAGATTGAACGTTTTGCTGCATCATAATCTTTAATATGTAAAAGATGTGGCATCAATATATCGTAGTCTCTAATTGTTTTGCTTTTATAATCTCCAAGTATTGGAAAATTTAGATTATGTTTTTCTGCAAAAGCTTTGTTCGCAAATGGTCCGTCATTACTTATGGCAATCACTTGTGCTCCAAGTTTTGAAATTTCATCCCATGAATCACGGAAGCTACACATTTCCGTAGTGCATACTGGAGAGCTTGCAGCTACAAAAAATGATAGGATGATCTTCTTCCCTTTGAATTCTTCTAGTTTTCTCATTTTTAACTCAGTATCTACTAATTCAAAGTCGGGAGCTTTATCTCCGATATTCAATACCATGTAATACATTTTGAATTTTGTCATATTAAGAACTTTGCAAATTTTCTTTCAGAAACCTTTGATCGAAAAAAAAAGTGCATAACTTTTTATATCTTCGGAAGGGTTTCAAAGCTACTTTGGTGGGAGAAGCTTTTAGTAGCTATAGCCAGGTGTTGGTGATGTTTGGTTTTGCAATGGCAGTAACTGCACCGGCTCTTTTAATATCTAGAATGATATCTCCAAGAAAACGAAATAATCCAGTGAAATTCTTACCAATGGAATGTGGTCAAGTCCCATCGGGGGCTGGAAGAACCCATTTTATGATGCAATATTATCCGTTCGTTTTGATGTTTGTAGTGTTTGATGTCATAGCAATTTTTCTTTATGCATGGGGAAGTAGCATTATGAGCTTGGAGAAAACAGCAACCCTTCCTATTATGGCATTTTTGGGAATAATGTTTGCAGCTATGGCTTTTGCACTTTATCAATCAAATAGGCGAGATATATGGTAACGGTAAATACAAGTTCAATCTTAATGGAGGTAAGGGACTAAATTGCTAAAAGAACTAGAACTAGCGGTAACTCCTCAAACTGCCAACGCATTTCTAGGAAAGTTAGGAGACATTCTAGTTAAAGCAATTGATAAACCATTAGGCTACGCCATTAATTGGGGTAGACTGTGGTCTCTTTGGCCTGTACACATAGAAACAGCTTGTTGTAGCATTGAATTTGGTGCTGCTTCTAGCCCACGTTACGACGTTGAAAGGTTCGGTATCATAGAAGCATTTGGATCACTACGACAGTGTGATCTAGTTGTTGTTCAAGGAACTATTACACGAAAAATGGCTCCACGACTTCGTTTGGTATATGATCAAATGCCAGAACCAAAATATGTCATCGCCATGGGCGCTTGTGCAATAACTGGTGGATTGTACTTTGATTCGTACAATGTTCTTCCAGGTATTGATGGTATTCTTCCAGTAGATGTGTATGTTCCAGGTTGTCCCCCTAGACCTGAAACTCTTATACAAGGATGTATTCTCCTTCAGGAGAAAATTAAGAATATGAAGGCTAGGTAGGAAATGAATGAGTACTGAAGAAAATAAAACCAAACCTGTTACTCAAACACAAACTGCTCCTGCAAAAAAAGAACCTGATCTTCCTAAATTTGAAAAAGATCTTTCAGATAAAATTGTCACAAAGTTTGGTGCTGATACAGAAATCTCATTTGTAAAACCAAATCGAGTAAGAATTAATGTTAAAAAAGAAAAAATTATAGATGTTGCAACATTTATTCGAGACGAACTACACTTTGATCATGCTGAATCTGTTACCGGAGTAGATTTCCCTAATGAGAAAGAAATTGAAGTTGTTTACCATTTAGGTTCTTACACTGATCCCCAACTCAATAAACAGATACTTTCCTTAGCAACACGCGTTCCTAGGGAAGATACTCCTAATCCTGGAAAGGATTCAACTAAACTACAAAGCCTTAGAGAGATTTTTTACAGCGTAGAATTTCATGAAAGAGAATGTTTTGAAATGTTAGGAGTTTACTTTGAAGGTCATCCAGATAATAGGAGATTATTGCTACCTGAGGACTGGGCAGACATACCTCCTATGAGAAAAGACTTTAGAATAAAGGGTAGATAATAATGTCAGTAAAAATACCTCCAGGACTTCAATTAGAAAAAGTCGATGAAAGAATTATGACTCTCAATATTGGCCCACAACATCCAGGTTCAGGACATATGAGACTCATAGTTCAAGTCGATGGAGACTATATCGTATCATGTGATCCAGATCCTGGATATGTACACCGTGGAGAAGAAAAAATGGCAGAGTATAGAAACTACATTTTGAATATTCCCCATCTTGAAAGGCCAGTAATTCATGACTCATGCAATATACTCTATCCATACGTCTTGGGTGTCGAAGAACTTGTAGGAATTGAAGTGCCGGAACGTGCAAAATATGTTAGAGCAATAGCTTCGGAATTAAACCGATTGAGCTATACTCTGTACTGGTTAGCAATCTACGGAATTTTTTTGGGACACTCTACCATGTTCATGTGGCCTGCAGGAGACAGAGAATTAGCAATCGATCTTTTAGACAAACTTACTGGTGCAAGGGTAACACACGCATATTTTGTTCCAGGTGGAGTTCGAAACGATCTTCCAGCAAACTTTGAAGATGTCTGTATAAGACAGCTTAATTATCTTGAAAAACGTCTTAAAGCATACGCAGATATTTTTTACGATAACCCAATCCTAATTTCACGAACTAAGGATACAGGAGTACTTTCACGAGAAGATGCAATAAGACTAGGAACTACTGGTTCGGTATTACGTGCAAGTGGTGTTGACTTTGATGTAAGAACTAAGGAACCGTATGATGCATACGAAGAACTTGATGTTCACACAAATGTTCTAAAGAATGGAGATTCATACGATCGTTCCAAAATTCCATGGCTTGACATGCTTGAGAGTTGTAACATTATTAAACAAGCTTTGGAAAAGATGCCAAAGTCAGGTTCTGTAAGAGTTAAACTCAAACCAAATCCAAAAGGCGGTGACGATGAAGTCTACAAGAGAGTTGAATCAGGACGTGGTTCTCTTGGAGTATATATCGTTTCCAGAAGCAAACCAGAACCTTACCGTTTAAAACTAAGCGTTGGTTCATTTAGGAACCTTATCTGCTTGCCGTATTTGCTGAAAGGTGAAAAATTAGGAAACATGCCAGCAGTTTATTGGAGTCTTAACTACTGGCCAGTGGAGGCAGATAGATAATGTCAGTTATTGCCCCAAAATTTCGACTTGCATATTTACTAAAGGGTGTTCTAAACGATGTCTTTTGGATTATAGTACTGCTTACATTAATTGGCATTCCTATAATAATGATAGTTCTTTTCTACATTGAATTGCCTGTGTTAGAGGGTGAGCTTCTAACACCATTTTTGGCCTTTACAATGATTGCTCATCCCGAATTGGCAATGCCTCTAATAGACTCCTTCATGAATACTGATTTTTTTAGAATGGCAGTATTTCCCGGATTTGGGTTTGCAGTTTTAATAGCTACTGGGACAATTTTTGCGGAACGAAAATTACTTGCAAAGATGCAGCTTAGAGTTGGTCCATTTTACTGTGGTAAGATAGAAGGAATTCTACAATTAATGGGTGATGGCTTGAAACTTATCTCAAAAGAAATTATTATTCCGGCAAAGGCAGACAAACCAATTTTCTGGGCAGCACCCGTTCTATTTATTGGAACTGCAGCTGCGTTTGTTGCACTAATACCTGTAGCACCTGGTTGGGTAGTTGCCGATGTTGATGTTGGTTTACTTGCAGTGTTTGCTGTTGTTGGTTTTTTTCCAATAATTACTATTTTATCTGCATGGTCTGCTAACAGTAAATTTCCATTCATTGGTGGAATCCGTGCGCTTTATCAAATGGTTTCCTTTGAAATCCCACTAATACTATCATTACTAGGAGTCGTAATTTTAAGTGGAACATTGAATTTATCTGAAATTGTAGAAAGTCAAGCAAGCTTTCCATGGATAATATTTTTGCCCGTGGGAGCTATAGTATTTTTCATTAGTATGTTAGCTGAACTTGAAAGAATTCCATTTGATTTACCTGAAGCCGAAAGTGAAATTGTTGCAGGTTGGTTAACAGAATTTTCTGGTATGATGTACGGTCTAGTCCAACTTGGTTCTTATTTGAAGCTTTATGCATTTGCAGGGTTATTTGTTGTACTGTTCCTTGGAGGATGGACCGGTCCCTTATTGATCCCATCAACTCCTCCAGAAATTTTGAGCGGAATAGAAGTGGGTCCAATAGCAATTGATCTTCCAGGTTCTGAGAAATTTGTAGAGAGGACTCTTAATGCTGAATTAATTAATGGGGTAATTTGGTTTGTTCTAAAGACAGTAGGTGTGATCTTTTTCATTCTATTGCCAAGAGGTGTATTTCCAAGAGTCCGTATAGATCTTCTTTTGCAAATTGGTTGGTACAAACTAATTGGTTTGGCATTCGTTAACATTTTTATTGCTTTGGGCGTGCTGTATTCCGGAATATTGGAACCAGGGGTAATTTTCTAATGGGTACAGCTTCAGGAATAATTAGAGCATTAAACTCTGGCATCAAACACTTGGCAGTTAAACGATTTACTTTACGATATCCCGAACAAAAACTAAAGTTTGTAGGAGACGGTTACCAATTTGATCCGACTACTGGCGTAGGAATAGCTGGTTACAAAGGACGCCACATGCTCTTTCACGATAAATGTACAGGATGTCAACTATGTGCTATTGCATGTGAGGGTGTTGCTGAAGCAATTGGTATGGTCAAGGTACCTGAAGAATGGAAACATAACAAAAAAGCAATAATGCCACAAATAGATTATGGTAAATGTGTATTTTGTGGACTTTGTGTTGATGCATGTCCTTTCTATGCATTATACATGACAAATGATTATGAATTATCTTCATTTTCTAAGGAGGCATTAATTTACACTCCAGCCCAACTGCAAGTCAAACCAGATGTTCAACAAGATGCTGAAATCATAATTGGTGATCGCGGGGCAACACATGGCTGATGCAGTTTTTTTAGCATTTTCTGTTTTGACAATTGGTTCTGCAATCTTTGCTCTTGAGCTTCGTTCCTTAATTTATGGTTCTATTGCACTGATGGCAATGCTTGCTGGTGTTGCAGGCTTTTTCTTGCTATTGGACTCGCCATTTGTAGCAATGTTTCAAATTGCCGTATATGTTGGATCCATAGCTGTATTAATTCTATTTACAGTTATGTTGGTAAAAAGAGAATTGATCTTCACGAAAATCGAAGATCCAAAAAGAAAGTGGGCAGGAATTGGTTTAATGCTGATATTTATTGTCAGCATAGGTGCAATAATTATTGATTCTGGATTAAAATCATTTGTTACAGATGAACCTGCTATTGATTATAGAGAAATTGGTAAAGACTTTCTAACATATTATTGGCCTGCATTGATTGTTATGGCACTTATCTTGGCAGGTGCAGTAACAGGCGCACTTGTTTTAGCAAGAAGGGAGGATGTGGAAGATGAGCAACGAGCTAATTGATTTTGTTCTTGTTTCTGTAGCATTATTGGGAATTGGTATTTACGGTTTATCTGTAAAACGAAACGCTATTCGTATGCTGTTTGCAATCGAAATAATAATCAATGCTGCAAATCTAAATCTTGTAGCATTTGCCAGATTCATTCCAAATAGTGCTGGACAAACTTTGGCATTATTTTCTATTGCCATAGCAGCAGCAGAAGTTGCAGTTGGTCTTGCTTTGATAATAGTAGCTTATAGAATGTACCAAAACATCGACATTGCCGACTTTAGGAGCCTTAGAGGCTAATGGAATATGCATTATTGCAGGCAGTCTTCCTGCCTCTGTTACTCTCACCAGTCGCGTACATTTTAGGAAAAAAATCAGGTCCTAATGCTGCTACTTGGTTTACCTTTGGTCTTCTTCTCTATTGCACTATTCTAATAATTATCGCTGCAATTTCTGGAACCTATGAAGAACATTATCCTTGGACTGAATTATTTGGCGAATTTGGATTCTTACTTGATGGTTTAGCATCTCCCTTTGCCATAATCATTTACGTATTATCCACAATTCTTGCATTGTACTCAAGACCATATATGGTTCATCTTTTCAAAGAAAACTTCAATGCATTACATAAAGAAACAAGTAACCCCGGCTCAGCTCAAACCACTACACTGGTTGAATCATCAGCTCTTATCAAATATGTGAATACTCAATCAGGTATCTACTTTGCATTATTCCTAGTCTTTGCAATGGGAATGCTTGGAACAGTACTTGCAACAAACCTGATTGAATTCTATGTATTCTTTGAGGTAATGCTCATTCCTGCCTTCTTCATGATTGCGTTTTGGGGTTTCGGACCTAGACGAAGAATTGCATTATTGTTCTTTTTCTGGACCCATGTTGGCGCAGTAATTTTACTATTGGGCTTTTTGACAATTGGTCTCAGCGTAGGAAGCTTTGACTTTGCGGACATTAATGAATCTGAAATTCCACCTGATCTTGCACTGTTAGCTGCAGTTGCAATAATGATCGGACTGGGGGTGAAACTTGCGGCCTTTATTTTCCATATTTGGTTGCCATATGCACACGCCGCTGCCCCAACTCCTATTAGCGCACTGTTATCTCCTGCCATGATCGGAATTGGTGCTTATGGACTCTTTAGATTAATTATCGAATTTTTGCCAATGCAATACGAAACTCTAGCGATTTGGTTGCATGTGTGGGGACTTGCTACAATGATTTATGGTGGAGCTATGGCACTGATGCAAGACGATATCAAGCGTCTCTTTGCTTACTCAAGTATAAGCCAAATGGGTTACATTCTGTTTGGAATTGGTTCGGTTTCTGTTTTAGGACTTGCAGGTGCAGAAATGATGTATGTTAGTCACGCCCTCGGAAAGGGTATCCTCTTCATGATGGCCGGAGTTCTTATTCTCAATGTTGGAACTAGAAAAATTTCACAATTAGGAGGTTTGGCAGGTAAGCTGCCGATAACCGCAGTATGTGCAGTAATAGGTGCACTTACCATAATGGGTGTTCCCCCAACAAGCGGATTCATGGGAGAATGGACATTGTTCTATGGGGCCTTGGAAACTGCTCTTGAAGAAGGTTCAACCCTTCGAGCAGTAACATTTGGTCTTGGTTTAGTTGCAACGGTTCTTACAATGGCATACATTCTGTGGATGCTCAAGCGAATTTTCTTTGGTAAACTTCCAGAAAATCTTGCCAACGTAAAGGAAGCAAGTTGGTATATGCTTACTCCAATGATGGTACTTGCAGGCTTTACAATCGTATTGGGAATTTATCCAGATATTTTCTTTGACAAAATTATTCCATACATGAGTGGAGTGTTAGGGGCATAGTAAATGGCAACTGAATTTTTGGGATTTGAAGCTGCAGCACCCACTGCATGGGCAATTTGGATTCTTCCCTTCATTGCAGCTTTAATTATTCCAGCAGTTGGAAAAGGATCCAAGAAAGCAACTGGTTACGTTGCTGTTGGCTTGGCTCTTGCAAGTGCTCTTTCAGCTGCTATGCTTCTGCCAGAAGCATTAGAGGGAAATGAAATTCATGATCAGGTTTCTTGGATATCATCCATTGGTCTGAAAGCAGGAGTATTAGCTGATCCTCTTGCAATACTAATGGCAAACGTTGTGGGTTGGATTTCTTTTCTCATTATGGTGTACAGTACCGGTTACATGAAAGGTGACAAGGATATTGTACGATTTTGGTTTTGGATGATGTTCTTTATTGGCTCTATGCAACTTATTGTACTCTCAGATAATTTACTTCAGTTATTCTTTGGTTGGGAAGGTGTTGGCCTTGCATCGTATGCATTGATTAGTTTCTGGTATCGTGATAAAGCACAGCATCATGTTGGAAGAAAAGGCTATTCTGCTCTTGGACTAATGGAATACTATTCACCAACTCATGCAGGCATGAAGGCATTCATCATGACAAAGGTAGGTGACGTCATGATGCTTGCCGGAATGTTTTTGATTTTTGCATATGCTGGAACCTTTGGCTTCAAAGAACTCGTAGCCGATACTGCTTGGGCCACAACAATGTCGGCCGAAGGCCTGTTGATTCCAGCTGCTGTTTTGCTATTTGGTGGGGCTATAGGAAAATCAGCACAATTTCCTCTAAACGAATGGCTTCTTGAGGCTATGACTGGACCCTCTGCAGTTTCTGCCCTAATCCACGCAGCAACAATGGTAAAGGCTGGTGTATTTTTAGTAGCTAGATTAGGACCATTATTTTTTACGCTTGCTGCTGCAGGAATCTTAATAGATCAATTCTTTGAAATAATAGCTTGGGTTGGTGCAATAACAGCAATTTTACTTGCAACTCAAGGAATGGTAAATCCAGAAATTAAGAAGGTGCTTGCATATTCAACAGGTTCGCAAATTGGTTACATGATGATGGCACTTGGTATTGCCGGACTATCCCAACAATTCGTTGATGGATACACTGCAGGATTTTACCATTTAATTTCCCATGCAATGTTTAAAGCATCTTTGTTTATGGCTGCAGGTTCGTTGTTGCATGCAGTTGGTTCCAGATTTATGACTGACATGGGAGGACTGCGAAAACACATGCGGAAAACCTATGCCTTCATGTGGGCAGCAGGTCTTGGTCTTATGGGAGCACCATTTATTACAACAGGTTTCTGGAGTAAGGATGCAATCTTTGCAGCTGTTTATGAATCTGGAAATACATGGGCACTTCCAATCTTTATGATTGCTGTCTTGACTGCAGTGATTACTGCATTTTATACTACCAGAATGCTTGGAATGGTATTCTTTGGCGAAAAAAGTCAACATATTAAAAAAATGGAGAGTGAAGGACATCACATACATGAAGCACCAAAATCAATGTGGATACCATACGGAATTCTTGCAGTGCTCACAATTGGAATTGGAATAGTTGGATTATCCGCAGAAAATGGAATTCATGAATTGTTTACTGAATATCTTGAAAATTCATTTGGTATACGCTCAGTCCTTCCCGGAGTAGAAGAATCACAATTACCAGGATTTCTATCAGGACTTAATCCTATCGCATTAGGTTCTTCGTTGATTGCCTTTGCTGTTGGATTTGGGTTGGGATACATATTCTATATTGCCCGCTGGGTTGATCCTGTCAAATTTGTTAATTCCAATTTGTTCTTTTATTCCTTACACAAGGTTATCTTGAATAGATATTATCTTAACGCAATAATTTACTGGGTCTTTGTTGTGGCACCACTTTGGCTTACTCGTGGAGTATGGCGATATTTTGAGAGAACAGTCATTGATATGGGAATGAATGTGGGTTTAGAGCGAGCTGTGGGTTGGAGTGCCAAAGTAGTTCAGAAAACTCAAACAGGTGTGGCTCAATCATATCTTTTCGTATTTGGAGCAGGACTTCTCTTCGTAGTCCTGATATTATTGATTTGAGGTGTTGGTAAATGATTGAGGTAACATCAACTCCAATAATTTTAATCGCAATACTTGGAACGATAGGACTAGCGATTCCAATCATTAGCATTGTAAGAAAAGAACAAGGTTCATCATCGTTTTATGGTGCAATTGCTTTTGCTGCTCTGATTGTTTCTATAGGATATGTTATCTTTGAGATTTTAAGTGGTAATGTAACAAAAGGAGCAATTTTTTCCCAAGACGTACTTGCCGATGATACCTTTGGTGGATTATTTGCTATAGCAATGTTATTAGTCGCAATACTGACTACTGTTGGATCTTTCAATTATATGCGAAAGCAACCACACTCTGCAGTTTACTTTTCATTAATTTTATTGTCTGCAATTGGAATGGTTCTTGTAGCTTATTCTACAGACCTGATAATGCTGTTTGTTGCTTGGGAACTAATGAGCATTCCAACCTACATTCTTGCAGGATTTATAAAAAAAGACCCATCTTCAAATGAGGCTGCTCTGAAATACTTTTTGTTTGGAGCATTAGCTTCTGCAATAATCATTTACGGAATATCAATTGCTTACGGACTTACAGGTTCGACTAACATTGGTGAAGTAATTCAAGGATTTTCAACTCTAGAGTCCGATATGGTTCCACTTGCATTGTTAGCAGTAGCAATGTTTATCGCAGGATTTGGATTCAAGATGGGACTTGTTCCATTTCATATGTGGTTACCAGATGCATACGAGGGTTCACCACCAACTATAGCTGCGCTATTAGCTGCAGGAACAAAGAAGGCCGGATTTGCTGCTGCACTTAGGGTAATTGTAATGGGAACAGTTGCTCTTAACTTGGATTGGACATTCGCTCTAGGTGTAATTGCTGTTATGACCATGACCGTTGGAAATATAGCTGCTATAATGCAAAAGAATTTGGCAAGAATGCTTGCATATTCTAGTATTGGACATGCTGGCTACATCCTCATCGGACTTTCAATTGCACCATTTTCTTCTCTAGGAATTCAAGGTTCTCTTTTCCATATTCTCAATCATGCAGTAATGAAAGGGGCGGCATTCATTGCAGTAGCCGGAATAGTTACGACATTGGCAGTTACTCACTTGGATAAGCTAAAGGGTCTTGGAAGAAAAATGCCAATTACTTCTTTAGGTCTTGTAGTTTGTCTTCTTGCACTCGCAGGGGTGCCTCCGTTAAATGGATTTTGGAGCAAACTGATCTTATTTGGTGCAGCACTTGATGCTGGAGCAGTTGTCTCCTGGGCACCATGGCTTGCCGTAGCTGGAGTTCTAAACAGTGCTTTATCGTTAGCTTACTATGCATGGATTATACGAAAAATGTACTTTGAAGGAGAGAATGAAAAACGAGTAAAGGAACCAAAATCAGTAATTGCAGTTATGATATTTTCAATTATTTTCATTGTTGGAATTGGAGTTTATCCTGAACCAATATTGCAGTTTACAGAAAGCGCAGTTCCAATAATTAGTACGGCAATTTCGCCTTAAACATAGTAAACTTGATTAAATTTTCTAAATGAGATTTTGCATCATTTTCTGGAATTTTTCTTAAACCATACTTTGCTTTTTCAGAATAATTTTTTAGTAATTCTTCCATTTTATTGAATACATCACGAGGATCCGTACTTTTTTTAATTAAAAGATTAAACAATTTATCTTCATTTTTCCAATCCTGAAGATCATCCTGAATTTGATAAGATATCCCAATATTTTTTCCATATTCTGACAAGGTCTCAATTTGTTCTTCTGTTCCACCAGCAATAATTGCACCAAGCCTTGCAGCAGTCTCAAAAGCAGTTGCTGTTTTGTATTCAATTACTTTAAGATAATCATCAAAGGTTACGTCCTCGCTTTCTTCCAAATGCCCCTCAAGAATTTCTCCCTCACTCATAAGCATTGCAGTAGTGGCCAAGTCCCTTGTTATTCTAGGATTGTTTAGTCTTGATGAAATGTTTAGAATGAGTCCTAAAACAAAATCGCCTGTTAGAATACTTGTGTTATATCCATATTTGATGTAGAAAGGATCCTTGTGTCTACGCAGAGTCTCATCATCAATTATGTCATCATGAATAACTGATTCTGTGTGTAATAGTTCAACTGCACATGAGGCAACATATGCATCTTCATTGGCTTTGCTAATGCTTTCTGTGGCTAATATCAGAATTATAGGTCTAATTCGTTTACCCCCATCCATAGCATATCTTAAAGGAACGATAAACTCAGATTCTGAATATATCTCTAATAATGAATTCAAAGAAGAATTAATTTTTTTAATATACATCCCATAATTTTCGAGTAGTGGATTTATCTCAAGATTTTTCCTGCTCAAAATAGCCCTTGAGGAAATGTCTTTTGTTTGTATATTAATAGTTGGTGCTCCTGTCGGGATTTTCATCTTCTAGATTTTGAACCCGAGATCACCGCCTTGAAAGGGCGGTATGCTTGACCGGTCTACACCACAGGAGCCCGATTGCATCCAATGTTTTTTACCTTAAAATCTTTTGGAACTTGCAAAGATTTTTTTATCTCGGTTCTACGATATCACACATGAATTCTCTTATCAAAAGAATTGATGATCTAATCGAGGAAAAAAGTTTGTTAAAACATAAATTTTATCAAATGTGGTCAGATGGAAAACTTTCCTTAGATTCTCTCTCAGGTTATTCAAAAGAATATTTTCAACTAGTTAAAGCAGTACCAGGATTTATGACTCCTATTATCCAATGTGCGCCAGAAACTGTTGTAAGTGAACTAACTGGTAATCAACAAGAAGAGATACAGCACATTAAACTTTGGATTGAATTTGCAGGGGCACTTGGTGTAACTGAGAAGGAATTAGACCAATACCAGGGCCTTGAAAAAACAAAGCAGGCAGTTTCTAACCTTTCTTCATTGATGAATTCCTATGAGGGTGGTTCATGTGCCATGTATGCCTTTGAAAAAGAAATTCCTAAGATCAGTCAAATAAAGTTAGATGGATTATCAGAATTTTATGGAATTACTAATACTGATGCAACGGAATACTTTAAGCAACACACTGAAGCTGATATTCGTCATGCAGCATCTTGGAGAAATATTGTTGAGAATTCTTCACAAGATGACAAAATGATCGATATTGCAGAAAAATCAATTTCGGCACAAAATCTATTGCTGGATAGTTGTTACGAAGCTTACTGTTAAACTCTATAACATTTTATTAAGAGAATCTAAACTGTTTGTTCGAGGGCCCGTAACTCAGCTTGGTAGAGTAACCGGCTCATAACCGGTGAGCCAAGGGATCGAAGCCCTTCGGGCCCACCAAATTCAATTAGTTTTGCAACTTTTCCACAAAAAATTCCAGTTTTAGCCTCAAATTTTTGTTAAGGTATAATCCTGTATAGATTACTTTGATTTCTCATCTGTATTCATCCCCACAATCCCCTATTACCTCAAAGAGGTT